>CAZEVN010000051.1:0-23434 GCA_964515145.1 uncultured Enemella sp. | reverse complement strand
GGAAGGGGGCGGGGCGGCCGGCGTGCCGGGGAGGTACGCCGCAGGGATCATCCGACCCGCCCCTGGTTCCGTGGGGGGCGCCGTCAGCGAAGCCGCGACCAATCCGGTGAGAACAGCGGCTATGGATGCCGCCACCCACGTTCGGTCGAGCTTCATAGGAGTCGGCAACCCGCGTCCGAACGATCGGAGCCGCTCGAGGAGCGGCCAACGGCCGGGTGTCGGCGCAGGGACAGCACCAGCCCCGCGGCGAGGAGTGCCGAGAGCCCGATCAGACCAGCCCGGGCGTACCCATTGTCGGCTGCCTGACCACCGTCGCCCGCCGGGACACCCTCGGGGTGGCCGTTCATGCCCTTGATGGTCTGCACCGCCAGCTTGAGGTTCTTGGCCTCAGCACTGCCCCACGCATACACGATCGTGTGGGTGCCTTCCGCCAACTGCACATCAGCCGGGCCGAGCGCCACCGTCGAGGTGCCGGCGAGAACGACATCGGCCGAGATGGTGCCGGCGTCCACCACTGCGGTGGCCTCGTTGGGATTGCTGAGGTTCTTCAGAGCCGGGGTGCCGTTCGCGCGGACGTCGACAGCGGGTGCGGCAGCCACGTGACGCACAGTCAGCCGAGCCTTGCCGGCTGCGAGCGTGGACGTGTCATTGACGAACGGCGTCAGCTTCGGTTTGCCGTCGGCGTCGAGATGAGCGACGACCGTGATGTTCTTGCCTGCTGGGACCTGGACACCCTTGGCCTCGATCACGGCAGGAGCATCGGCGGGATCGCCGGCCTTGACGACCTTGAGGTCATAGGAGCCCACGGGGAGCATCTGGGGTTCGGTCAGGGTTCCGGGGGCGAAGTTCGTGAGCAGCGGCTTGCCGTTGGCCCAGACGTCGACGGTGGCATCGGGCACGCCGTGCAGGACCGAAACCGAGGACCCGTCCTGGGCGTGGGCGGATGGTGTGAACAGCATTCCGGCGCAGACCAGGAGCAGCGCCAGAATCGGACGGAAGACTTTCATGGGGACCTCATCTCGTGACACCGCACGGACGTGTTCCGCGGTGTAGTAGGTATTCGCCCCGGGTTCGCTCGAAGTTGCAGTGCTTTGGGACTCATCGTCCAGCAGGTCACCCTGCGTGAGTCGCCCACGGCGGCCTCGTGTGACGTCCGCCAATCTGCTCCGCGGTGTTGCCATCGGTCGACGCTCCCTGGGGATGAGGCTTACAGGCGTACGCCCTTGCCGGCGAGCCAGTCCTCGGGATCCTTGCTGCTATAGGGATCGTTGGTGGAGGTGCAGGTGGGCACCGAAGGTGCGCCCGGTCACGCCGACAGTGCCGATAAGGTCGCCAGCCTTCACTTCTTGCCCCGGCTGCACGCTCAGGGAGGCCAGGTGGGCATAGAGACTGGAGCCGTCCTCGTGCTTGATCACAGCGTGGATCCCGGCCCACCCGCCGGCATCGGACTGACCCACAACGCCCCGGGCAACGGCATAGACCGGCGTACCCACCGGAGCCGTCAGGTCGACGCCTGTGTGATAGCGCGACCAGGCGCCGGTCGCGCCCCCGGGCCGCGCCGACGGAATAGTGGTCCGGGGCCACCGGCGCGGCCACCGTTTCGGCAGCCCGCGCGGCCTTCCCGATACTCCGCGTGCCGAGGCGGAGCAGTTGTTCGCCAATCTGAAGGCGGGTCCTGGAAGCGGCCGGCGCCACGCTCAAGAGCGTGGTTCAGGTACGCATCATCATGCGAGCCCTGCAGGAGGACCGGCCCACGTTCAATGAGGTCTGGCGTGAGCAGTTCGGGGAGCATCGCCCGGCACGTAGCGCGATCGAATCCTCCGACTTCGGCCGTCCCGGCGAGGGGGCCCGGTTCATGATTGAGGCGGTCGCTCACCTGGCCGAGTGATTCACAGCCGCGCCCGCGGCCCATGCAGGCCAAGCAGCTCGAGACCCGGTTCGATCAGTCATCGCCAGGTCCGGGGCACTGAAGCCCCTCCACGAATCGCAGTTGGTCAACGCCCGACCTCCCGAGGCCTGTGCCGGTCGCGGTTCTCCGTGGTACGCCGACTCCCCGCGCCTACTGCATCTCCCCGACGTGTCTGCAGGTCGGAATGTCGCATCAGGTGCGGGGAGTTGCGCGCTAGCCGGTCCTGCGCGACCCGAGTCCGAACTCCAGGCCCGTGGTCACGATTCGCCGGAACTGGGCGGGGTCGTTCAGCTCATCGACGCCCCAGCGGATGGTCCACCGTCCGTGGTCCCGCAAGACGCCTTCGCGCCGCTTCTCATACATCACGGCGGCCTTGATGTCCTGCCCGGGGCGAAGCAGGCGGCCGTACTTGTCCTTGCCGTCATACTCCCCACATGTGCCGAAGTCCGGCCAGTCGAAGTCGGTGCGCGCATCGAGCTCCCCGTCGGCATCACGAAACTCCTGCTGCAACACCGGTGTCGGTAGTCCGAGTTCGGCGAGCAGCACGCGTGACTTCGACTCGCCGGGACTCTCGGCCCGAGGATCCGCGAACGCCAGGGCTCGGCGAGCCCGCATGTTGCCGGGTCGGCGGGCGGCCAGGGCTCTCTCAAGCTCGAGTTCGGCTCGGTCGACCCCTCGACGCAACGCCGCGTCGAGCAGGGCGACTGCATCCGCGTACGCCAGCCATCGCGCCAGGTCGCCCGCAGTTCGCGTGAGGGATGTGACCGCGTGGCCCTTGATCTGCGTCACCGAACCTACGGGCAGCGACCCTCGTGTTGATGGGTGTGCCTCGTAATCCGCCCCTTGGCTTTCCTTGTGAGATGGACGCGATGCAGGGCTTTGAGAGGAACCGGTAGGTCATGCAACACCGCTGCAGAGATATGGCTGAGAACGCCGTCGGGGGCCACATACGGAAGCGTCGCCTCGATCAGCTCCAGGTGGCGTGCTTCCGGGCTTTCGGGCCGACAGGGCGCGACGAATGCACCCGGGCGCAGGCGGACGATCTGGCGTGATCGGACCAACGCTGCGATCTCGGATCTGGTCAGGCCCTGGGCGTGCAACTGGTGATTGGAATCCATGACCCGAGCAAAGCCGGTGCTGGCCGACAGTCGGCGCGGGAAGTGGAGTTGTCCACAGTGATGCTTCCGGGTTCTCTTGGGTACGCCGACTCCCCGCACCCGATGCCACCCTCCGACTTGTCTGCGTGTCGGAACGTCGCATCAGGTGCGGGGAGTCAGCGCGGAATCAGCTCCAGAACCGGGCCTCGGCGATACCGCCGGTGAAGGCCGACCCATCGCGGGGGAGTTCGGTGAGATACACCAGCACGAACCGGGTTTCGGCAGGAGCGTCCAGCGTGACCGTGATGGCCGCCGGGGCGTTCAGGGCCTGGCCGGCAATCGCCCACTGGCCAACTCCCTGCAAGGGCGGTCCGGTGGTCGCTTCGGCGGTGGGTACGCGTACCTCCAGGCTCGTGCCGACGCCATCGAGATCAAGCTCGACTCGGCTGACCTTGCGTACCTCTCCGAGATCGAAGATCACGCCGACGCCCGTCTTGTTGCCGATCTCGGCCTCCCAATAGTTCATGGTGCGCCACGAGGTGTTGGGGTCACCGTCCCAGGCGCGGGGCACCTGGTTGGGGCGCTCCTCGCCGTTACCCTCGGGATCGAAGTCCTGGGCAGCGACCACGGACCAGCGCTCGGAAGCGGCGGTCCCGGCCGCGCCCGCCGACGGGGACGCGCTGAACGCGCGGTGCAGCATGGGTACGGCCACGATGGTGGCGACGATGATCGCCACGAGCAGGGGGACCACGACCCAGGCCCACCGGAAGCCCTTGCGGGGTGCCTCCCAGGGAGCATCTACCGGCTCCTGGCTGATCACGCTCGGCGTGGGGTGCGCCCAGGTGCGCTCGGCCTCGGACGCCGGCTGGGGGAGCGGCGGGTCGTCCAGGGCGCTGGTCAGGTGCTCAGTCACCTCGGCAGCGGTCCGCAGCGGGGCCGGGTGCGCCGGATCCAGGATCCGGGCGGAGGTCTCGGCAAGATTGGCATTGGGGGATTCGTCAGCGCCGAGCGCCCGCAGCATGTGGCCGAGTGCCTGCACGTCCGCGGCCTCGGGATTGACGATCGGCGTCCGAGCAGGGCTCAGTTCGGCCGCGAACAGGAAGCCCGCGATCTTGACGTTGCCCTCGCAGGTCAGTGTCACGAGCGACGAGGAGAGGGCCCGGTGATAGAGCCCCTGGGCATGCATCCCGATCAGCGCCTCGGCGACCTCGCGCACGAAGGTCACTGCCTCGCGTCGGCTGATCGAGCCGACGGCGAGGAGGTCCTCCAGCGATTCGCCTTCGGCAAAATCGCAGACGACGAAGTTCTCGGTGTCCGGGCTGGCGGCGGGTGCCGAAGCGTCCAGCACCCGGAGGACGCGGGAGTCATAGCTCGCGCGCGCGATCTGCCCGGCGGCGGCGAGCAGCCGATTGCCCTGCTCGTCGGCAGGCAGCAGGTGCACGACGACAGTCCGCAGCAGTTTCTCGTCATAGCCACGCCAGGTCTGGGTGTCCTCGCGGTCGACGAGGAGCTCATCGAGGCGATAACGGTCCTGCAGTTTGCGCCCGGCGGCTGCCGGACGGAGTCGTGCCTGGGCGGGTCGGACCTGGGTGGGCTGTGCCTGGGTCGGCTCCACCGGGTGGACCCGGGTCGCGTCGGGCACGGCCGGCTGGACGAGGGTCGTCTCGCCGATGTCGTCACCGGTCTCCCCGAAGGACACGCGGGTCCTCGGTGCCTGGGCCCGGACTGCCGGGCCTCCCTTCGTCATCTGGTTGATCGGGATCACCCCACCTGTGCTCTGCTTGGTCTGATTCGTCTGTGCGTTCAATTCGATTCCATTGTCCCGGGTTCCTGTCCCCGAACCCATTCCGCGTTCCGTCCGGCCGTCAGGCTGCGGGCGCGAGGGCGGCGAGCTGATCGCGGACCGCGTACGCCGCGTCCCGCCCCGCCCGATTCGCCCCGATCGTCGAGGCGGATGGGCCGTAGCCGACGAAGTGGATGCGCGGGTCACGCGCGGCAGTCGTGAAGACATGCGGGTCGCGGGGAGCCAGGATCTCGATCCCGCCGGCGGGGCTGCGGAGCTGGAGCGGGGCGAGGTGTTTGACCGCGGGCCGGAAGCCGGTGGCCCACAGGATGGCGTCGGCGTGTTCGACCGATCCGTCGGCCCAGCGCACGCCGTTGGCCAGAATCCGCTCGAACATCGGCCGCCGCCGGTCATAGACGCCGAGCTCATCGGCCGCCTGCTCCTGGGGACGCAGCATCAGGCCCGTCACACTCACCACCGACTGCGGTGGGAGCCCGCGCGCGACCCGCTCCTCCACGAGCGCCACGGCGGCGCGGCCGGCGTCGGCATCGAACTGATCGGTACGCCACACGGGTTCGCGGCGTGTCACCCAGATGATCTCCGCCAGTGGCGCGAGCTCGCCGATGAACTGGACCGCGGAGGCGCCCCCGCCGACCACGACCACGCGCTGTCCGGCCAGGGCCTCTGGGCCCGGATAGTCGACCGCATGGAACTGTCGTCCCCGGAAGTCGGCCGCCCCGGGATAGGACGGCATGAACGGCTGATCCCAGGTGCCGGTGGCGTTGACCACCGAGCGCGTACGCCAGGTCCCCGCGGAGGTCTCGACCAGCAGCTCGTCGCTGTCGTCGGCCTCGCTGACCCGGTGCACCCGCACCGGTCGGCGTACCGGCAGGTCGAACTCGCGCTCATAGGCGCTGAAATAGGCCGGCACCTGCTCGTTGGCGCGCGCCGCAGAGATATTCATACAACTTTCAACTAGTCTTCGCTGAGGTCTATTCCCCCGGCCTCTTCAATAAACACGGAATATAAGTTAGAAATAGGAGGTCGAATCACCCGTGCCCAAGGAGGCCCCCATGTCCACGCAGCTTGATGTCCGCGCCGAGCCGCCCGCCCGTCGCCACACCCTGATCTTCGAGACCTGGAATGCGCTCGCCGTGGGCGAGGCGTTCGAGTTGGTCAACGACCACGATCCGAAGCCGCTGTATTACCAGTTCGCCGCCGAGCACACCGATCAGTTCGAGTGGACTCCGCTCGAGGAGGGCCCCGAGGTCTGGCGGATCAACATCAGCAAGACGGCCTGACCCGCAGTTCCGGCGCAACAGAACCTAGGCCGCCACGATCACCTGGACCAGCACGATCTTGGCGATGATGGCGATGGCGAACAATGCGGCATAGCCGGAGTTGATGCGTTCGTCGACGCAGCGGCTGTTGGCGTACGCCAGGATGGCCGGCTGGCCCACGAAACCCGCGAGGGCGCCGGCCGACCGGGGTGGGCTGATGCCCACGATCCGTGACACGACTACGAGCAACACGGCGCTGACGGCGACGACGAGAATGGCGAGTGCGCCGGTCTTGAGTCCCAGCCAGGTGAACGCCTGGCTGGCGAACGCCTGACCCGCGGACAGGCCGGTCGCGCCCAGGAACAACAGCAACCCGAGCTGGCGGATCGTGAGGTTCGCCGGCCCGGGGAGGCCCCAGACCAGAGGCCCGGTCTTCTCGAGCCGTCCGAGGATCATGCCGACCACCAGAGGGCCTGCGGCGGATCCCAAAGCCAGGGAGATGCCGCCCGGCAGCGGGACGGTGACGACGCCCACGGCCAGGCCGAGCGCCAGTCCGATCCCGGCGGAGAATGCAGGTCCTCGTTGGCGAGCATGTCGAGATCGCCCCGCTTCACGCGCGTCGCCACTCCGCCGAAGCGCTCGGGAAAATCGAGTTCGCCGATGCTCTGGCCCACGATGGCGGGGTTGGAGACCAGGAATCGGCGGTAGTCGACCTCGCGGCGGTCGTGCGCCAGGTGCTCGTCCACCCGTCGACCCAGGAACTCGCGCGCTCGGCGTACAAACTCGGCAGGGCCGACCACGACCACCACATCGCCGACCTGAAGGTGCTCGTTCTCGCCCACCACGCGGGTCTCATCGCCGCGCTGGAGATAGGAGAACCGCACCGACCCGTCCGCGAATCCCGGCACCTCGTCCAGTGGCCCGGGCTTCGAGACCTCCACGCTGATATCGACCAGGCCGACGCCTGCGGCGGGCGCGGCGTCCTTCGGCGATCCCCACTTCCGGCCCACGATCACGGACACGATCAGGATCGTGACGAGGACGCCGAGGGGATAGGAGATGGCATAGCCGACGGCTGGTTCGGTGCTCCCGGTCTGGGCCGCGGCAGCAGCCAGGGCGGGGGTGTTGGTCAGTGCCCCGGCAAATGCGCCGGCGGCCAGGGCCGGGCTGAGGCCGAGCAGCTTGCCGCCAACAATCGCGACGCCGGTCGTCAGCGCCAGGACGATGATGCCTCCGGTCATCAACGGCAGTTGCCGCCGGAGGTCCCGGAAGAAGGCGAACCCCGCCGCCACGCCGACCGTATAGACGAACAGCGCCAGGCCCAGCGTCTGCACCAGGCCGAAGTTCTCGCCGAGGCGAGCGTCCAGCGCGCCGACCGCGAGCCCCACGAACAGGGCGCCCGCGGGCCCGAAGCGGACCGGCCCGAACGGGATCTGGCCCACCAGGGTGCCCAGGGCCAGGACCAACATGATCGTGAGCAGCGGATTGGCCGCCAGGACGTCCAGCATGCCGTCATGTTTGCGCATGCCCTTCGGCGCGCAGCCACGCGCAGGGCTGTTGACGGTGACCCCCTCGATCCAGCATCCTTACGACGTAAGGTTGAGAGACGAGGGAGAGCCATGAATCGCCGTTGGTCCATCGCGACCGGTGTTGCCCTGCTGGTCCTGGCGGTGGTCGCCGGGGCCACGCAGGGGTTGGTGTTCAGTGGACTGGACCCGGATCGCCCGGCCACGTTCGTGGATTCGGGGCCCGCGCTGGCGCTGGCCGCCGTGGCCTTCGTCACCGTGGTCCTCCTCGATGTCGTCATCGGCTGGGGACTGTGGCGCGTGCTGCGGGATCGCGCGCCGCGGGCGTCGGGTCTGGCGGCCGCGCTCCGGATCGGGTACGCCGGCTGGCTCGCCGTTGCCACGATCTGGCTCGGGCGTGCGGCCGGGGCTGGGGCTGAAGGCAGTGCTCAGGCGGCGGCGCACTATGCCGTGTTCGACCGGCCGGGCAGATCTCCCTGGGGCTGTTCGGACTCCACCTGCTGGTGCTCGGGGTCGCCCTGTGGCCCCGGGCGCGTATCGTTGCGGGGCTCGTCGCACTGTCCGGCCTGGGTTATGTGATCGACGGCGTCGGGCATGCGACCAGCCCGGCGTACGCGGGTGACATCGCGATGTTCACCTTCTTCGGCGAAGTCGTCCTGAGCCTGTGGTTGCTGATCCGCGGCGGCCGGGATGCCGGGGCCCTGAAACACTGACTCCATGGCTCGCGTGCAACTCGACTATCCCGACCACATCTATACGTTCAGCACCGAACTGGACGTGCGCTTCGACGACATCAACATCGGTGCCCATCTCGGGTTCGACAAGCTCGTCACGCTCGTCACCGAGGCACGGTCTCGCTATCTCGAGTCTCTCGCCATCGCCGAAGTCGCCTCGCCGGGGGTGATCGTGACCGACCTGGCGGTGACCTACAAAGCGGAGGCGCGCCTGCGTGACCGACTGCGCATCGACGTCGGCGTGGCCGAACGCAGCCGGGTCGGGGGAGATCTCGCTTATCGCGTCGTCCGCCCGGCCGATGAGGCGGTGATCGCCATCGCCAAGACCGGGATGGTGTTTTTCGACTATGAGGCCGGCCGCGTAGTCGCAGCGCTCCCGGAGTTCCCGACGGTCGTGGAGCCCTGACGGGCTGTCCCCGCCGGACTCGGGGTGGCCTTGTCGGGGGTGCCGAGCGGGCCTAGGTTGGCGGATGGTCCACCGAACGAATGTTCACCCAACGAAGGGAACATCCATGGCCAACAACCTTGCCCGCGCAGCGTTCTATCTCGCCGGTTCGGCACTCGTCGCCGGTGGCGCCGGTGCCTGGGCCGTCATCACCCAGCAGCTCAAGTCCCAGCAGATCGAGGTCCACGAGGACTCCGACATCCTGGCCGGCAAGCAGGTCGCCGGTCCCGTCTCTGCGTTCGCCCAGGCCAATGTCATCGAGCAGCATGCTCTGGGCATGGGTGGCGGGCGGACGTTCGCCGACATCTCCCATGAGTGGATGGAGGCCCAGGCGGCCGGAGACGCGGCGAGGGTCGAGGAGCTCGCCGGCACCCGCCAGATGGTCCTGCAGGCCAACCTGTTGCGCGCGTCGCTCTTCACCTCGGTCCTCGCCTATGGCGTCGCCGCCCTCGCCGGAGGCATGGGCATCCTGACCGTGCTCGTGGGCGCGACCCTGCCCAAGAACGCAGCCCTCCCCACGGTCGCGATCCTGCCCGCCGACGACTGACGCATTTGGGCCGCCTCGGCGCGACGATGGGCCCCGAGCCCGTCAGCGCGGCGGGGCGGGCCAGTCGCGCAGGTCGGCGACCAGGGGTGGCAGCGCGATGACGAGCAGCCACAGCGCGGCCGGAATGAGGGCATAGAAGCCGATGGTCAGATAGCCGAAGGCTCCGAGCACGCCGCCGCCGAAGAACAAGCCGACGATGCTCAGGTGGTGCTTGAGCCGGCCCACGTTGGCGACGACGGGCGCGAGGTCGGACCGGCTCGGCCGATAGAGCAGCTTGCCGAGCTCGATGCCGATATCGGTGACCATCCCGGTCACATGCGTCGTGCGGATCTGGGCATCCGAGGCCTTGGTCACGATCGCGTTCTGCAGGCCCATCGTGTAACACAGCACCGGAATGAACAGCCACGTCCGGTGTTCCCAGGTGACCCGTTCGGCCAGCAGCCCGAACAGCAGCACCATCGACGACTCGAGGACCAGCACGCTGGCGTACTTGGAGCGCAGGCCCCGACGCCGACTCCAGTTGAACACCAGCGCACAGCTGGCCGCGCCGGCGACGAAACTGGCGATTGCCAGCAGCCCGAGGCTGACCAGTCGGAAGTCGCCGAGCACCAGGTGGTCCGCCACGATGGCCGTCAGGCCGGTCATGTGGGACGTATAGGTGGCGGTCGCCACAAAGCCGACCGAGTTGAGTACGCCGGCATGCAGGGCGAGCAGGTTCGCAAGATGGAAGTTACGAGCGGGCGTACGCTCCGGCCCCGCGACCTCACGCAGGCGCCGCCACACTTGCACGGGCATGGAGGCAGGCTAATGCCGTGAGGGCGGTCTGCTGTAACCGGCTACTCTAACCTACTCTAATCGGATTAGAGTTAGAGTAGTTGGAGTGGTGATTAGCTCGGGTGATGAGGAAGTGCCCACTGGGCTCGCGGGTCGTTCTTGGAGTTGCCGCGCCATTCAACCTCGCCCAGCTTTTCGAGCGCCCGAAGTGCGCGAAGGGTCGCGGGCCGCGCCAACCCGATCTCGACGGCCAGCTCCCCGGTTCCCATGGGGCGGCCGAGTCGACGGATCGCGATCAGGGCGGACTCTGCGCCGGTCGGGAGGCTCTCGGCAAGCTCTCCGGAGATCCGCGTTGCGCCCATCAGCGTCAGGCGAACGCTGCCAGACGTCTCGCGATAGAAAGGATCCGTCAGCCCCAGAGACCGCATCTCGTCGAAGATTCGTCGAATGCCTTCCCCCCTTTCCTGGGTGATCCCCAGGTCATTGCAGACCCGAGCAATGCGTGGATTGCGCGCATATCGGGAGATGTCGAGGGGGTTATCCGGATCTACGATGCCTGGAAATCGGCCGGGACTCTCGATTTCGACCCGGTCGGGGAAGATGTCGATCCGGATGTGATCCCCCGCCATGCTGTAGGAGCGGTGGACCACCGCATTCACCAGCCCCTCCAGCCAGGCATCTCGCGGGATCAGCGGTACTGGGCCGAACTTGCCGTCGGCGCGAAGCGCCCGCCGGACGGGAATGCGTGCCTCGATGGCCTTTGTTGCCTTCTCGATCACCACCGGAACGGGGCCCTCGATGCGGATGTCGCCGTCATCGGCGATGTTCTGGCGGGCACCCGTGCCTCGGATTGGATCCAGATAGCGCAGGATCCGCACATGGGCGTGCGGCATCTGCTCCTGAGGGGTGAGTGAGTCCCCTGGGGTGGTGTAAATGGCCGGCGGCCGTCCGCCTGAATGAGGACCGAGAGTGTGTCGGTCCCACAGGTGAGGGGGCCATCGCGTGAGGCTCTGCGAGAACGACCAAGAACTCGTAGATAAGGACTCACACGATGACCCAACTCCAGTCTGCCCTGCTCACCTTGCTGCAGGTACTGCGCGACACTGATGAGAACGACATGATCCGCCGGCTGCTCGGCTCAGCGCTGCAGATGCTGGTCGATGCCGAGGCGACCGCCGTCATCGGCGCGGACAAGCACCAGCGCACCACCGCCCGGACCACCCAGCGCAATGGCACCCGGGACAAGCTCGTCTCGACCGCTGCCGGGGATGTGACGATCAAGATCCCCAAGACCCGGACCGGATCGTTCTTCCCGTCGCTGCTCACCCCGCGTCGGCGGGTCGATCGGGCCCTGCACGCAGTGATCTGCGAGGCCTACGTCCACGGGGTGTCCACCCGCAAGGTCGACGACCTCGTCACCGCGCTCGGGATCGAGGCCGGCATCTCCAAATCCGAGGTATCCCGAATCTGCGCCACCTTGGACGACGAGGTCCGCACCTGGCGAGAACGGCCCCTGGACCACACCTGGTTCCCCTACATCTTTCTCGACGCCACCTTCTGCAAGGTCCGCCAGCACGGCCGGGTGGTCTCCCAGGCCGTCGTGATCGCCACCGGGGTCACCATCGACGGACGCCGCGAAATCCTCGGCCACGGGATTGGCGACAGCGAGAACGAACCGTTTTGGACCGAGTTCCTGCGGTCCCTGCGCGAGCGCGGCCTCGCGGTCACCACACCGCAGGACCCGGCCGGGGTCCAGCTGGTCATCTCTGATGCCCATCGGGGCCTGACCAACGCCATCGACACGGTCTTGCCCGGCGCGACCTGGCAGCGCTGCCGGGTCCACTTCATGCGCAACGTGCTGGCCAAGGTCACCAAAGGCCAGGCCGAGATGGTCGCCGCGACCATCCGCACCATCTTCGCCCAACCCACCACCACAGCCGTCCGCGATCACGTCGACACCGTCGCCGCCACTCTCCGCCCCCGCTTCCCCGCGGTCGCGGATCTGCTCTTGGACGCCAAGGCCGACATCACCGCCTTCGCCGATTTCCCCGAGGCCCACTGGCGCAAGATCTGGTCCAACAACCCCATCGAACGACTGAACCGCGAGATCAAACGCCGCACCGACGTAGTCGGGATCTTCCCCAACCCCGCCGCCCTGGACCGTCTCGTCGGAGCGGTCCTGATCGAGGCCCACGACGAATGGCAGGCCTCCGACCGCCGCTACCTCTCCGAGGCCTCGATGGCCACACTCCTGCCGCCCGGACCGGCCGCAATCACCGCCCGACACACCGAGAATGGAGTCGACACCCCCGCCCTGCAACCGGCATAGTCAACACCAGCAGA
Source organism: uncultured Enemella sp. (assembly GCA_964515145.1). Lineage (GTDB taxonomy): Bacteria > Actinomycetota > Actinomycetes > Propionibacteriales > Propionibacteriaceae > Enemella. The sequence goes on along the minus strand of CAZEVN010000051.1, from coordinate 10,996 downwards.
GCCGCTCACGCAGCAGGCCTACTTACACCACTCCCCGGGGCTTTATCTGAGGGGTTGGCGCGAGGAGCAGGTAGGCCGCGATCGTGACATCGCCCCGAATGGTGAGAAGGCTCCGAGCCGAGAGCACGCGCTCTGGGTCACTGGTGAGTCCGACTGCGTCCGCGAGCTCCTGGATGTGTGACCGACTGAGCGTGTCCAGCGTGGCGCCAGGCATGGGGCGCCCCTCGAACTGGGCTGCGCCACGGTCGTAGGCGAGCTCTTCCCGTTGCGTTGAGTTGAGGCGCATGGTCGAGTCGCCCACTCGCAGATAGCACTCTCCGGCGCTCGTCTCGTGCAGAGTCTCGCCCGGTGCGATCTCCACGAACAGCATGGGCACGGGCCGGTCGCCGTCGAGCACCTCGCGCTCTGTGAAGCGAGCGAGCACAGGCGGTGCGCAGTGAGTCGAAGCGACCCGGCGCAGGGTGTTGATGGCTTTGGCATGGGTGAGGAGGTCCTCGATCCTCCCCTCGCTGACCCCCAGAACAACTGTTCCGCCCTCGGCATTCGCCAAGCCAACCAGCGTCCGGGCGAAAACCTCCGGCTTGACTCGAATGGACTTGCGCTCGAACCACTGGCTCTCGGGAGTGTTGAGAACGTGGCGCGTCAGGGCTGCCGGGCTCGCTTCGTCGAGGTCGATCCGGGGCACTGTCACTGGGCTACTCTAACCTACTCTAATCGGATTAGAGTTAGAGTAGTCAGACCGTTGTCTCCGCAGGCGCGGAATCGGCATAGAACCGGGACAGCCGGGCGTACGCCCTGGTGCGGAACGCGAGCACCACGACGACCAGCATGGTCAACGATCCCAGGATGAAAACCAGCGCGATGCCGCGGGCGTCCCCCTCGCCGAGCAGCCAGCCCCAGGCGGCCTCGCCCTCGGGCGAATCGACCCAGGGAATCAACCAGAACTCGGCGATCGGCCCGATGGCCAGGGTGGAGATCGGTGTGGCGGCTGTTTCGACACTGGCGGCGAATCCGAAGACCCGCCCCTGGCGGGGCAGTGGCACGACGCGCTGGATGATCGTCTGTTCGGCCGCCTCCGCGGCAGGAATCAGGCACATATAGGCGAAGATCCCGACGACGAGCAGCCAGTGCCACTCCCGGAGGACGAACGTGATGCCGACGAGGGAGACGACCGCGTTGACCAGCAGGAGCGTCCGCAACGGATTGGCACCCAACCCGCGTCGGGCGATCACCAACCCGCCGATGATGAACCCGGCCGAGGTCACGCCCAGCACCACGCCCCAGAGCTCGACCGAGAACAGGGTCAGGCCATAGGGATCCAGCAGCGCCATCATCAGGCCGCCGACGAAGTTGTTGAAGCAGCTGAAGAAGATCAGGGCCGTCAACCCTGGCACCGCCCGGATCGCCGCCCAGCTGCCGGCCAGGTCGAAGGCCTTCGGCCTGTTCTCCGGGTCGTGGAACACGCCCTTCTCGGGAATCGCGACAAGGACGAGGTGGACCAGCGCCAGAACCGTGGCCACGATCGCCAGCAGGGCCGTCCACCCCATGCCGAGCAGGCCGATGGCGAGGCCGGCGAAGATCGAGGTGGCCATGAACGCCAGCCCCTGGGCCGCGCCGACCAGGCCGTTCGCCCGGTCGCGCTCGCCATCGGGCACCAACAGCGTCACGGTCGTCGACAACGCGATATTGCGCATGTTCTCGACCACGGCGCCACCCAGGACCAGCCCTCCGATCAGCCAGAACCACACGCCGCCCAGGTCGATGATGCGCTCCTTGGGCAGCGCCAGGAACAGTCCACCCGCAGCCAGGAACGCCCCGGAGGTGATGACCGAGGACGCGACCATCACCTGTTTCTTCTTGAACCGGTCGACGAGCCCGCCGAAGAGGATGGAGGTGATCGACAGCAGCGCCATATAGCTGCCGCCGATGATCGCGTTGATGAGCACCGACCGGGTCTCGAGATAGACCCAGAAGCTCCAGCCGAACCACAGGAACGCGGTCGCAAAATTGGCGACGACCGTGTTGATCAACACACGATGGAAGTTGGTCATGACGGTCCTGTCGTTCGGTGCGAAAAACACGCTAACCGCCCCCACTGACAAAAGCTCCCGGATTTTTCCCGGGGAATCGGGTCGGCCCTTGCTGGGTATTGTCTGGAGCAGAGGAGGTGGTCCCGTTGACCGTGCTGTTTCTGCTGGTGATCCTTGCGTTCGCCGTGGGCAGTGCCGTGACGTTGGGCTTGGTTCTCTATGCCTCGACCCGGCGCCCGCGTCCACCCCTGCCGCCCAATGCGCGCGATGCGTGGCCGCCGAGCCTCGCGCTGCCGCCATCACCGCAGGCGCCCTCCTCGGCGACGCCGGGGCCGGGCTATCCGGCCTACAATCCGACGAATTTCCTCAGCCCCGGGGATCGTGAGCGGATCTTCGTGCTGCTCCGGGCCGGCAAGAAGATCCACGCCATCAAGCTCTATCGCGAGGTGACCGGCGCAGGCCTGCGCGAGGCCAAGGAAGCCGTCGAATATCTGGAGCGCTATCAGTGACGCAGGATGGGCCCGAGCTCATCGACCCCGGTGAGGCCGATGACGTGCCGTGGGCGATGCAGTTGGTCGTGCTCCACGAGAAAGTTGCCCCCGCAGGCCACTTCGACACGTGTGAGGCCGCGGCGCGCGCGGTGGTCGGGTTGCTCGAAGCGGCGGCCGGTGAGCGTGCGGATGACTGGGGTCCGGTCGTCCGGCGTTGGCGGGACGGCCGGATTCGCAAGCTGGTACGCCGCGCCCGCGGCCTCCGCTGGATCGAGGCCCAGGACCTGCCGGGCGTGACGGTCCATCAGGGTCTCGCGGCGGTGCGCGCCCTGGTTCCGGGGCCGGTGCGACCGTTGCCCCCGACGCTGGCGAAGATGCAGGTGTCCGGGACCGAGTTGCCGGCCGATGAGCCGTCGAACACCGAGGCCGAGGTGCTCATCGGCATCAATCCCCAGATCGAGATGACCACCGGCAAGGCCGCCGCTCAGTGTGCCCATGCCGCTCAGCTCGCCTGGGAGGGCATGAACCGGATCGAGCGCGAGATCTGGGCGCGGCAGGAACATCGTGTCCGGGTCGAGGTCGTGACGCCGAAGCAATGGGAGCGGTTCAGCACGGTCCAGGTCGTGGATGCCGGGTTCACCGAACTCGACGGACCGACGCCGACCACTAAGGCCTGGTGGCGGTTCGCCGAACTCGCGGACGCCCGGTGGCCGGGGGAGCAGTGGTCGGACTGACCAGGCTCGTGCCCGACCCGGAACACCCGGGTGCCTATTTCGTTCGCATGGACGGGATCGACCATTCCTGGATCGATCCCGACGATCCGACGCGCCTCGAATTCGACTACATGCAGCGGATCGCGGACGTGATCGATGCGCACGCGCCGGAGGGCGAGCGACTCCGCGTACTCCATATCGGCGGAGCCGGCATGACGCTCGCCCGCTATGTCGCCGCGACCCGGCCGACCTCCGCCCAGGTCGTGCTGGAGCCGGATCAGGCACTCACCGACGAGGTCAGGTCGGCAGTGCCTCTCCCGAAAAACTCCGGCATCAAGGTGCGGGCCATCGATGGACGGGCCGGGGTGGCGGCGATCCGGGATGGCTGGGATGCCAATGTGGTCATCCTGGATGCGTTCGCCGACGCGAGCGTGCCGGCCGAACTCACCACCGTGGAGTTCTTCGCCGATCTGCGGCGGATCCTCGGGCCCGACGGCGTCATCCTCCTCAACCTCACCGATTCCTCGCCGTTCACCTATACGCGGCGGGTGCTCGCCGGGGTGTGTGAGGTCTTTCCCGAACGCCTACTCAGCGCGGAGCCCGCGACGCTGCGCGGCCGACGGTTCGGCAATATCCTGGTCGCCGGGTCGGCGCTGGCACTTCCCACCGCGGCGCTCGCCCGTGCCGCGGCCCGGTCGGTGTTTCCCTATCGCGTGCTGCATGGCCATCAGCTCGAGCGGTTCGGCTCCGGGGCCGTGCCCTTCACCGATGCAACTGCCCAACCATCCCCCGAACCGCCGGGCGGGCGTACCTTCTTCCGCTGACTTTCGGCGCGACAATAGGCGCCATGACCGACCTGCTCGACGATCTCGTCGATACGTCCCGCCCGCCCCGCCGCCGTTGGCGCTTCGGGGTTGTGGGAATCGTGCTGGTGCTCCTCGGGATCGCCGCCCTCGGCTGGGTCGGTTGGCAGTTCCTCGGCTCGGGGGTCTGGGCGAAGCAGCAATACTCCAGTCAGATCCGCGAGCTGCAGACGACCTGGGAGAACGCGCCGACGGCTGAGCCCACCGCCGGGCAGGCGTACGCGATCCTGCGGGTCCCGACGTTCGGGGATAACTATGCGGTGCCGGTCATCCACGGTGTCGACACGGGTTCGCTCGGCAAGGGGGTCGGGGCCTATCCGTCGTCGGTCCGGCCCGGCGAGGTGGGCAACCTCGCCCTCGCGGGCTATCGCACGACCCACGGCGCGCCGTTCGGCAAGCTGCTCGACCTGAATGCCGGTGACGAGATCGTCATCGAGACCGGCGAGGCCGTCTATGTCTATGTCGTGGACGTGCCGGCGCGTGAGGTGACCGTCGATCAGGCCGCCGCCTGGGTGCTGGACCCCGTGCCCGGCACCGCCGACGAGCCCACCCAGCCGACGCTCACCCTCACCACCAGCCAGGACCTGGTCCATTCGGCCGATCGGTCCGTCGCGTTCGCCCATCTGGGGAGTACGCGCAACAAATAGGGGTTCCACCACCGTTAGGCTCAGGGTCATGTCCGACAAGCAGGAACTCATCCGTCACATCACCGACCTCGCCATCGTGCGCCAGAAGGTGATCCTGTCGTCCGGCCGGGAGGCCGACTATTACATCGACATGCGGCGGGTGACACTCGACGGTGTGGCCGCGCCCCTGGTCGGCCGAGTGATGCGCGACCTGGTCGCGGATCTCGACTTCGACGCTGTCGGCGGGCTGACGCTCGGTGCCGACCCGGTTGCGACATCGATGCTCCACGCGGCGGCTGCCGCGGGCGAGCGGCTGGATGCCTTCGTCGTGCGCAAGGCGGAGAAGGCCCACGGCCTGCAGCGCCGGATCGAGGGCACCGAGGTGGCCGGGCGACGCGTGCTCGTCGTCGAGGACACCTCCACCACCGGTGGCTCCGCTCTGACGGCCGTCGAGGCGGTCCGGGAGGCGGGCGGTGAGGTGGTGGCCGTGGCGGTCGTGGCCGATCGCAATACCGATGCAGCCCAGGCAGTCGCCGATGCCGGTCTCGAATATCGCTTCGCCGTCAGCGCCGAAGACCTCGGTCTCGCCTGACGCGAAACGTGCTGCACTAGGATCTGACCAACTTCACTTCAGACGGAGCGAGACGTGGACATTGCCCTGATCATCCTGATCGTCGTACTCATTCTGCTGGTCGTCGCAGGCGTGGCAGTGGTGAGCATGTACAACCACTTCGTCCGCCAGCGGAACATGATCCAGGAGTCCTGGCGTCAGGTTGATGTCGAGCTCAACCGACGCTATGAGCTGATCCCCAACCTGGTGGAGACCGTGCGGGCGTACGCGGCGCACGAGCGCAACACGCTCGAGGACATCACCCGCCTGCGCAACCAGGCCGCTGCGGTCGCCCAGCAGGAGGGCGCGATGCCGTCCGAGCAGCGGGCCCGCACCGAAGAGGCCCTGTCGGGCGCGGTGCACAACCTGCTCGTGTCGGTGGAGGCCTATCCCGACCTGAAGTCCAACCAGAACTTCCTGCACCTGCAGAAGGAACTGAGTGAGACCGAGGACCGCATCGCCGCCGGGCGCCGGTTCTACAACGCGAATGTGCGGGAATACAACACCAAGATCGACTCCGTGCCGACCAACCTGATCGCCGGTGCGTTCAAGTTCGAGAAGGCGACCTATTTCGAGGTCAACGACCCCGCTGTGCGGCAGGCCCCCGACGTCAACTTCGGCGAGATCGCCTATCGCGGGCAGGAAACCCAGGCCCCGCCGCAGCGCCAGGAGGACCGCTCCGAGCCGGGTCAGCCCGCTCTGGGTGCGGGTGGCCAACAGCAGCCCTATGGCCAGCAGCAATATGGCCAGCAGGGTGGCTATCAGCAGCAGCCCGCTTATGAGCAGCAGCAATATCAGCAGCCCGGGCAGCCGCCGCAGCAGCAGTGGCCTCAGCAGGGCCAGCCCCCGCAGCAGGGTGGCTATCAGGCTCCCGGGGAGTGGCGCCAGTCCTAAAACGTACGCCCGGCCCCGCGCGACAGAGATTTCTTTCGTCGCGCGGGGTTTTGCTGTTTCCGGGCCCGGCCGCAGTACTACTGTTTTTTCATCACCGCCCGGTCAGGGCGGACGCACCGAAAGGGATTGACATGGCGACTGACTGGGCTGCCGACGTCAAGAAGCACGCGGACAAGATCGACGAAGAAGCCGTTGCCGGGGTGATCCGCCACTGTGGCATCGCCCTGCAGAGCGCTGACGCCTCGCAGGTCTCGTTCGGCGACAAGGCCGAGACCGACCGCGTCAAGAAGAACTTCGTCATGAAGAAGCTGGGCATCACCGATGAGGCCGCGGCGGATGAGGCCATCGCCGCTGTCGGCGCCAAGCTCAAGGGCGCGACGCGTCGCTATCGCCCGACCGTTTACTACTTGCTCGCCGATCACTTCGGCAAGCTCGACCTGTTCCACAAGAAGGGCAGCTGACCCCTCGGAAACCGACCCGGTTGATCCCAAAAACAAAAAACAGGGCCCCACCGAATGGTGGGGCCCTGTTGTGTGGTGCTGGAGAAGGGATCAGGCGCTGGCCTCGACCTTGGACTCGGCGGCCTTGGCGCGGCGGGCCATGACATATTCGAAGACCATCGGCAGGATCGACACGAACACGATGAGCAGGATGGCCACCTCGAGGTTGTCATGCACGAACTTGATCTGGCCGAGATAATAACCGAGAACGGTGACACCGACCGCCCAGAAGAAGCCACCGATGGCGGTCCAGGTGATGAAGGTGCGGAAGTTCATCTTGGCAACGCCTGCCACCAGGGTCACGAAGGTGCGGACCATGGGGACGAAGCGGGCGATGACAAGAGCCTTGGGGCCGTATTTCTCGAAGAAACCGTGGGTCTTCTCGACATAGACCGGGTCGAAAACCTTGCCCATGAAGCCCTTGCGCGGCTTGAACAGCGGCGGGCCGATGAGTCGCCCGAGGAAATAGCCGGAGATGTTGCCGAGGATCGCGGCCGCCACGAGGATGCCGCAGACCAGGAGCATAGTGGTCAGATCGGAGCCGTAGTTGATGTGACCCAGCGCCACGAACATGCCGACGGTGAAGAGCAGCGAGTCGCCCGGCAGGAGCGAGAACAGGCCACACTCGGCGAACACGATCAGCGCAACGACCGGCAGCACCCACGGGCCGGCGGCGGTCAGGATCTTCTCCGGGTCAAGGAAGTCCGGGAGAAGCATCGGTGTCATGGCAGCGGTCTGAAGTATCTCTAGCACTCGTCAACGATAACGTCCGGATTGTGGAATCTCCCTCTCCTGTTCCGTCCGTCGGCTCGCTTTCTGACCCCCCAGCGGCCGGTTCCGACGAGGTCGGACCCGGGGTCGGACCTCACCCGCGACCGTGGCCCGATGACCCGCGCCTCGACGTCGGACTGCTGGCCGAGGGGGACCGGCGCAACGTCGTGGACCGCTTCCGCTATTGGTCGGTCGAGTCGATCGTCGAGGAACTGGACCGCAGCCGCGTACCCCTCCGCGTCGCCATCGAGAACTGGGAGCACGATTTCAATATCGGCTCGATCGTGCGCACGGCCAACGCGTTCAATGTCGCCGGGATCCACATCATCGGGCGCCGTCGCTGGAACCGTCGCGGGGCGATGGTCACCGATCGCTATCTGCACGTGCACCATCACCCGGATGCGGAACACTTTCGCGTCGCGATGGCCGACCTGGGCTGTCGGGTCGTGGGGGTCGACAACCTGCCCGGCTCGGTCCCGCTCGAGACCACGCGACTGCCGGAGCACTGTTGCCTGGTGTTCGGGTCGGAATCGCTGGGGCTGTCGCCGGAACTGGTCGCGGCCTGCGAGCGACTGGTCGCCATCCGGCAGGACGGTTCCACCCGGTCGATGAATGCCGGCGCGGCGGCAGCCATCGCCATGTATTCCTGGCGGCGCGACCAGCAGGCGTAGGGAGTCCGGCTCGATCGAGGCCGATCCGGACCGGGAGTGCCTTATTCCCCCGAACTGGTCTGATAACTGGTATGAATGGTGTCCTAGCCGAGACAGGAGCAGGGCGTGGACGCGCACGACGACCCGACCGATCATTCAACCGTTCTCCTGCCGACGAAGCGGGCTCGCGTCCGCCACCTTCTCGAAACCCAGGTCATCTCCCTTCTCCGGCCGGGGGAGGCGATCCCGTCGGAGCGGGAATTGGTACGCCGGCTGGAAGTCTCCCGCGTCACCGTGCGCCATGCGATCGAGGACCTCGTCGCAGAGGGGCGGCTCGAGAAGTCCCACGGCCGCGGCACGTTCGTCACCGGCCCGCGCATCGAATCCCGCCTCCACCTGATGTCGTTCTCGCGCGAGATGCGGGCCCGGGGGCTCGAACCGCAGACTCGCGTACTCGATGCCTGTGAGGTGCCCGCCGTGGTGACGGTGGCGGAGCGGCTGGGGTTGGAGGCGGGTACGCCTGTTGTGCGCGTCGAGCGACTCCGCCTGGCCGACGGCAATCCGATGGCCCACGAGACGGGGTTCTATCCGGCGGCCAGCTTCCCCGGCCTGCTCGAGCTCGACCTGAGCAGCCTGTATGACATTTTCGCCCGTCACTATGGCAAGCGGGTGACCTCGGGGGAGCAGGAGATCCGGGCCGAAGCGGCCGATACGGCGCAGGCGAACGTGCTCGGCATTCCGCGGCGCGCACCGCTGCTGGTGCAGGAGCGCGTGACCTTTGCCGGCAAGGAAACGATCGAGTTTGCCACTTCGCACTATCGCGGCGATCGCTATCGCCTGCAGATGGACCTCACGCCCAGCGGCAGCCGTTAGGGACGGACAGGTCCGCGCATAGACTGCCTGCGTGCAGGAGCTGCCCGTTCTCTATGACCGCTCCGCGCTGGAGGAGAAGGTCGCGGCCCAGAGAAGCCGGGTGACCTTCGGCTTCGTCAGCGCGGGGATCTCTGTGGTGCTGCTGGTGGCCGTCGTGCTGTGGAACCAGTTCGGTCGAACCGGTGAGCCGAGCATGGTGTGGGCGATGATCCAGTGGGTGTTGGTCTGGGCAGCCGTGTCGGGGGTCGTCATCCTGGGCTTCAACATCGTGTGGCTCACGCGACTTCGCGCAGGGGTGCGCCAGGTCGGCGAGGGGCTCGCATTCCTGATGTCGGGGCGGGGCATCCATCACGCCAACGGAACCCTCGCCTGGCCCGAGATTGCGTCGCTGGTCGCAGCCAAGGGCAAGGTCGGGCATGGGCACCAGTTGCGGATCGAAGGTGCCGACGGGTCGAGTGTCGTGTTTCCGCTCGAAGGACTGGGGCTGCTGCCGGGGACACTCGATGCGGCGACTCGGGCCTATTCCTCGGGGCATCACGCGGTTGATCTGAGCGCTCTGAAAGCGTGACCGAATCCGTCGGGCGAGGGCGTAGATCGAGATTTCCCACCCCGGCCACGAGGACGCCGACCCCATGAAAGGATGGTCGCGAACCGTGTCCGCGAGCACAGAGGGAGCACGACATGCCCATTGCCACACCTGAGATCTATGCCGAGATGCTGGATCGCGCGAAGGAGCAGGGATTCGCCTATCCGGCAATCAACATCTCCTCGTCCCAGACCCTGAATGCCGCGCTGGCAGGATTTGCCGAGGCCGGCTCCGACGGCATCATCCAGGTCTCGACCGGTGGCGCTGAATATCTCTCCGGCCCGACCGTCAAGAACATGGTCGCCGGCGCGACCGCGCTGGCCGAATATGCGCGGGTCGTCGCGGAGAAATATCCGATCAACATCGCCCTGCACACCGACCACTGCCCGAAGGACAAGCTCGACACCTTCGTCCGGCCGCTCATCGCCATCTCGCAGGAGCGCGTCAACAAGGGCCTCGACCCCCTGTTCCAGTCCCACATGTGGGACGGCTCGGCGTCGCCGCTGGATGAGAACCTCTCGATCGCCGGTGAGCTGATGGAGGCCTGCAAGGCCGCCAAGATCATCCTCGAGGTCGAGATCGGTGTTGTCGGTGGCGAGGAGGACGGCGTCGCCCACGAGATCAACGACAAGCTTTATTCGACCCCGGAGGACGCCATCGCCACCGCGAAGGCGCTGGGTTATGGCGACCGCGGCTACTACATGACCGCGCTGACCTTCGGCAACGTGCACGGTGTCTACAAGCCCGGCAACGTCGTGCTGAAGCCCGAGGTGCTGAAGGCGGCGCAGGAAGCCGTCGTCAAGGAGTTCGGCCTGCCCGAGGGTTCCAAGCCGTTCCACCTGGTCTTCCACGGTGGCTCCGGCTCCTCGCCCGAGGAGATCGCCGAGGCGCTGAGCTATGGCGTGGTGAAGATGAACGTTGACACCGACACCCAATATGCGTTCACCCGCCCCGTCGTCACCCACATGATGCAGAACTATGACGGTGTGCTGAAGATCGACGGCGAGGTCGGCAACAAGAAGATGTATGATCCGCGTTCCTGGGGCAAGGCCGCCGAAGCCAACATGGCCGCCCGCGTGCTCGAGGCCTGCCAGGACCTCAAGTCCGTCGGCACCACGCTGAAGGCCTGACCTTCTGGGCGTACGCCCGAGACTGCGACCCCCGTCCTGCTGGGCGGGGGTTCTTTCTTGCCCGAGTGCCGTCCCGGTTGTCACGCTCTATCAAGATCATCGGGATTATTCAGATGATCTTGGTTGGTAGTGACAACTCGGCGGGCATTCGGCGTAGAAGCGTGCCGAGGAGTGCGATGTGGGTGAGCGCGAACGGCGTCCAGATCAGCTTTGTCGGCGGCCACGGCAGACTGCCCGGAGACGGTCAGGTAAGTGCCCG
>CAZEVN010000050.1:0-23829 GCA_964515145.1 uncultured Enemella sp. | reverse complement strand
CCGTCGTCTATGCCGGGACCGGTCGCTGACGATGTCGCCTTCCACCTTCGCCGTTGTCTCCACGGTCATCGGTGTGCTCTATCTCCTGGCCCTGGTCGGCCTCGGCATCTTCGGGGCGCTCCGGACCAGTGGGCGGACCCGTGCGTTGGTGCTCGCGGGTGTCGGGGTGATGGTGTTCGAGCGGCTGCTCGGTTTCCTGTTCCCGGTCGTGATCGGTGTGGCTGGGGGCCGCGACCAGATCTGGACCATTCAGGTCCTCTGGAATGTGCTCGGCGCGCTGTTCACCGTGGCAGGTATCGCCCTGCTCGTCATGGCCGCCGTGACTGCCCAGGCGTCCCGGTCCGTGGGTGCCTATCCCGCTGTCCGGACACCCTCGTATGGATACCCGGGTCAGCCGCCGCAGCAGCAGGGTCCGGGACCGCGGGGCCCGGGACCGCAGGGTGGGGCCTGGCGCTGACGCCTCGGCGTCCGCGTGATCGTGGCTGCGCCGCGCTGAGCAACAGGGAGCTCTCCGCATGGATTATCACTACACGCCACTGCAGGCCGTCTTCGATGGCTGGATCCTGTTGATGGTGATCGCCTGCACCGTCGTCTCCGCGCTCCGATTGCGCGGGCAGCGGAGGTGGTTGGTGACCGGTGGCTTCGGCCTCTGGGTCATCGCCACCCTGCTCTGGATGCCTGTCCTCGCCGGGTTGATCTTCGAACCACTCGTGCTCGTCATGGACTATGAACTCGTCTGGCAGCTGCCCCTGATCCCGTGGCTGATCGGGGCCGTCCTCATCGCCGTGGGCGTATTCCTCGCATCAACCCGTCCGGCACCCCGGGCCTGGGCTCCGCCCCCGGAGCCGCCGACCGGTCCCGTGATCGGGGGACCGTCATGAGCCTGCTCGTCATGACCCTGGCCGCGGTGGTGCTGACCCTGCTCGCCGTGATCGGGATGGTACGCCTCAGCGGTCGCGTCCGGGTGTGGTTCGCCGTCGGCATGCTGGCGCTCGCGCTCACCTGGTTCATCCCCGTGATCCTGTCGATCCTGCTCATGCAGGCCGGGCTCGATGCACTGCCGTGGCCCACGAGCGCAATCCTCAACGTTGTGCTATACAGCGCCGGGGCGGGCCTGTTGCTCATCGCCGCACTCAGTCGCGACCCGCGCTGACAAGGGTTCCCACGACCACGTGGATTTCCCTCTGGGGCCTGGGCCCAGGGTGGCGTTGAGAGCACTATGTAATTGCTTCCGCAGCGGAAGCACCCCCTGGCGATCTCTCGGGCAGTTGACTCGGCTGCCCCGACACGCTGGCCGAGCCTTTGCGATGTGCCATCTGGCACGAGTTCGTGTGGGGCGCGCGGTGTCGTGATGGAGGTCGTGCCATTTGGCACGGCCTGCTTCCATCGGTCGGTGTGTCGCGCTGGCCCTGCGCCTCGGACAGCAATCGTTCGGGTGCCTGCTTCCGCTGCGGAAGCAGTTGCATAGCGCCACCAGCCGCCCCGAGGAGGAGCCCCAATCCAAGCCGGGCTCCCCAAACAAGGCGGCCGAACAAACGCGAGCGGCGAGTTTCACTCCCGCCGGAGCCGGGCGTACTCCTCGAGCAGATCCGCATTGTCGATCGACGAGGGATCGGCGACCGAACCGGGCTCGGCGCCGGCGAGGATGCGTTTGATCGGCACCTCGAGCTTCTTGCCGGTGCGCGTGTGGGGGATACCGGAGACAACGAGGATGTCGTCGGGCACATGACGCGGGGAGGCCTGCTCACGGATCATGGAGTTGATGCGCGTACGCAGGTCGTCGGTGAGTTCGGCACCCTCGCTGAGCTTCACGAACAAGGGCATCCAATAGCCGCCGTCCGGCATCTCGACCCCGATCACGAGTGACTCGGCAATCTCGGTGATCGGCTCGATCGCCGCATAGATGTCGGCCGAGCCCATGCGGATGCCGTTGCGGTTGAGCGTCGAATCCGAGCGGCCGTGCACGACCACCGAACCCCGATCGGTGATCGTGATCCAGTCCCCGTGGCGCCAGACACCCGGCCAGACATCGAAATAGGCATCGCGATAGCGCGAGCCGTCCGCATCGTTCCAGAAGAACACCGGCATCGACGGCATCGGGCGGGTGATCACGAGCTCACCCATTTCTCCAACCAGGGGCCGGCCCTTCGCATCCCAGGCCTCCATCGCGACGCCCAGGCAGATGCACGACAACTCACCCGGATAGACCGGCATCGTCGGCACGAAGCCCGTGAATGCACTCACCACATCGGTGCCGCCGCTGATGCCGGCGATGGCGACGTGCTTGCCGACGTGTTCGCCCACCCAGGCATTGGCCGCCGGGGGCAGCACCGAACCAGTCGAACCCAGCACCTCGAGCCGGCTGAGGTCGTGGTCGCGGCCGGGTTCGAGTTGGGCGCGTTCGCAGGCGGCAAGGTACGCCGGCGAGGTGCCCAGCAGCTTGACCCGCAGCTCGCTCGCAAGAGCCCACAGCTGGTCCTTCGCCGGATGGGAGGGCGAGCCGTCATAGGTCACGATCGTCGCGCCGACCAGCAGCCCGGCGACCTGATAGTTCCACATCATCCAGCTCGGTGAGGTGTACCAGAAGAACACATCGCCCGCGCGCAGGTTGGCGTGGAAGGCCATCTGCTGGGAATGCTCCAGGAGTACGCCCCCGTGGCCATGGACGATGCCCTTCGGCTTGCCGGTCGTCCCGGAGGAGAACAGCACCCACAGCGGGTGGTCGAACGGCACATCGTCGATGGTGAGCGGATGCTCGACGTCGGTGGCTTCCGCCCAGGGCACCGCATCGCCCAGCCCGGCCTCGGCAATCTCGTCGGCCCCAGCACCACGCCGGGGGACCAGGATCGTGGTCTGCACCGACGGGATCGCCTCGCGGATCCGGGCGGTATTGATCAGGCGGTCGTGGTCCTTGCCCGCATAGCGATAACCATCGGCGGCGATCAACACGAAAGGCTCGAGTTGGCCGAGCCGGTCCACCGCGGCCGTCGCGGCATAGTCCTGACCACAGGCCGACCACGTGGCGCCGATGGCTGCGGTGGCAAGGAACGCAATCACAGCCTCCGGCACATTCGGGAGATAACCGGCCACGCGGTCACCCGGGCGTACGCCTCGGGCGCGGAGCGTCCCCGCGAGCGCCGCAACCTGCGCGGCCAACTCGCCATAGGTCAGCTCGCGCGCGGGAGCGCCGTCGGGTTCGGAGCGATCGACGATCGCGACAGCATCCGGATCGAACCCCGCCCGCTCGAACACCTGGCGCGCATAGTTGAGCTCGACCCCCGGGAACCACTGCGCTCCGGGCATGTCCGCCGACGCAAGAGCCGGGGCATCGCCGCGATCGGCGGCAAGGTCGAGGAAGTCCCAGACCGCCGGCCAGAAGCGACCATCGCTGACCGACCAACCGTGCAACGCCACATAGTCGGCCAGGTCGAGGCCGAACTTCTCGTTGACCCAGCGCCGGAACTCATCGACCCGAGTGGTGGGGATCGACTCGCTCGGGGGGGTCCAGGACGGCTGCGGTGTCGACATCGGTGTCTCCTTCGGCTCGGCCACTCGGACTCTATCCACCCCAACAGGAGCCGGAACCTTCCCGGGCCTCGCTAAATAAGATATAAGTCGAGTGTGGAGTCGACCACCGCCAGTGTCTGGGTCGATGACAGTCATGCCATCGTCCGTCGTGGGCTGGCCGCGGCCCTGCTGGACAACGGGTTCCGGATCGCCGGCGAGAGCTGTCATCTCGAACCGCTGCCCGATCTGACCGACGTCGACCTGCTGGTCACCGAACTCGATGCGCGCGGTCTCCGGCAGGCGCTGCCGATCGCGGAGGCCACTGGGACCCGGGTCGTCGTGACGCTCCTCGAGAACCAGGCGAGGGAGATTCCGAGGTTGCTGCAGGCGGGCGTACGCGCGGTGTTGCGCCACGACGATCTCACCCCGGCACTGCTGTGTCAGACGCTGCACTCGGTGCGCGCCGGTGCGACCTCCGCCCCGTCCGACCTGCTCCTGCAGGCGATGAACCAGTCGCATGTGGAGGCGGTCGTCGGCGGGGTGCTCAACGACCGGGAACGCGCGGTGCTCCGTTGCCTGGCCCAGGGGGCCGACACGCTCGAGATCGCCAACGAGCTGGCCTATTCGGAGCGCACGGTCAAGAGCGTCGTCCACGACATCCTGATGAAACTCAACTGCCGCACGCGCGCCCACGCCGTAGCCCTCGCCACCCGCACCGGGGTGATCTGACATGTCCGGCCCGCCGGGCTGGCAGGTCTGGGCGGATGTCACGCTCCAGCACGAGGCCCTGCTCTGGCGGGCCGCTGGCGGCGTACCTCCCCGCCCCACCGCCGGCGTCCTCATCGACGAGGCGGACGCGGATCGGTTGCTGGCGAGCCTGCCGGGTGTACGCGGGGTGCCCGCCGCTCGCAAAGCAGAGATCGACGACTGGACCGCATCGTCCCGCGCTGCGGCCGAGGAGGCGTGGACCGCGGCGCTGGCAGACGATTCGCGGTGGGCTGGGCTGGTGCGCTCGGTGGGACTGGGCGACCGGGCGGCCCGGGCACTCGCCCTCATGGTCGCGGTCGAACTCGACCCCGGCCGCCAGCAACTCGTCGCCTACCTCAACGACGACGTCCGCTGCCCGAGGCTGACGCTGGCGCTGCTCGCCCGGCTCGGGTACGCCCCAGAGGCCGCGCCGGGGGCGCCTCTCGTGCGGGCGGCCCTCGTCGAACCTGACCCTGCCGGCACCTGGGCGATGCGGCAGATCGCCGTGCCCGCGCGGGTGTGCTGGCACCTGCTCGGCGTGGACGACCCCGACCCGGACCTGCCCGCAGCGACACGCGTGCTGGGGCCGGAGGTGGCGGGCCTGCTCGAGCCGGAACCCCGGCCGGGAGCCGAGGTGCACATCGTGGCCGGGGGCGATCGATACTCGCGGCTGCTGCGGATCAGGCGGGTCACCGCGGGAGCACCCTGCCTGGTCACGGGGCTGGCGTCGACCGCCGAGGCCCGGCGGGCGCTGGTCCGGGAGGCAGT
Source organism: uncultured Enemella sp. (assembly GCA_964515145.1). GTDB lineage: Bacteria > Actinomycetota > Actinomycetes > Propionibacteriales > Propionibacteriaceae > Enemella. The sequence goes on along the minus strand of CAZEVN010000050.1, from coordinate 18,807 downwards.
CCTCCGCGGGGCGGGGGTGGTCCTGGAGATCGACGCACCCCCAACCGCGGAGGACCGGGCGCTGATCGAACAGTCACCCATCTGGTGGGGGCTGTCGTCACCCACCGAGCTGCCGCTCGCCGCGCTGCCGGAGCGCCCGTGGACCGAGCAGCGGTTGGCCGAGGAACGCGCGAGCGAGGACGACTGGCACCGGGCGCTCGGTGCGGCGTACATCCCGGATCACCCGCTCGACCACGAGCAACTCCGTCTCGTGGCGCGCGCGATCCACCGCGACGGGCCGATCGAGGCGCAGGCAGACCCCGGTGGTGCGGTGCGCCGGGGCGTACGCCGGCTCGCCGCGGGCCATCTCGACCGGCACGCTCTGCGGATCGTCCCGCGCTTCGAATGGGGCGATCTCGTGCTGCCCGCCGACCAGCGGGCGCAACTGCGGGAGCTGACGGCGCGCTATCGCCATCGCCATACGGTGTTCGGGCCGTGGGGGTTCCGCCAGGACGCGGGTGGGATTCTGGCCCTGTTCGCCGGCCCGTCCGGCACGGGCAAGACGATGGCGGCCGAGATCATCGCCGGCGACCTGGGGCTGGACCTCTATCGGGTGGACCTGTCCGGGGTGGTCAGCAAATACATCGGCGAGACCGAGAAGAACCTCGGCGAGATCTTCGATGCGGCCCGGGCCACGGCGGCGGTGTTGTTGTTCGACGAAGCCGATGCGTTGTTCGGCAAGAGGACGGAGGTGTCGGATGCGCATGATCGATATGCCAACATCGAGGTCTCCTATCTCCTGCAGCGGCTGGAAGCCTTCGACGGCTGCGTCGTCCTCACCACCAACCTTCGCCGCAACATCGACCAGGCCTTCACACGGCGGCTGACCGCGACGGTCGAATTCCCGGCACCCGATCTTGATCAGCGCCGCGCGATCTGGCAGGCCAACCTGCCGACCTCGGCGCCGGTCGAGGGCATCGATGTCGACTTCCTCGCGGAACGGTTCTCGGTGACCGGCGGCATGATCCGCAACGTCGCTGTCGCCGCAGCGTTCCTCGCGGCCGAGGCGGACCGGCCCATCGGCATGGTGGATCTCATCCGGGCGATGAAGCGCGAACTGCAGAAGGCCGGGCGCCTGCGCACGGAGGCCGATTTCGGTCCGTACTACCACCTGGTGACGGGGGAGGGGAGCTGACCATGCTCAACCTGTTGGACGATTCGGTGGCCGCGTTCCTGCGGGCGACGGTGCCGCTGGGGGCCGGGGATGTGGACATTTCGTTCGAGGCCCCGGACCGGGACTGGGGCAGCCGGATCACCCGGCCGACCGTGAACCTGTTCCTGCGCGATGTGCGACCCAACCTCGATGAGCGCGAGGGCGGGATGGTGACGCGGCCCTGCGACAACGGGCGTACCCTCCGGCACGGCCCCCTCCCGCGCCTCGACTGCCGCTATCTCGTGACCGCCTGGACCACCGAGGTCGCCGACGAGCATGCGCTGTTGGGGCGCGTGCTGACGGCGCTGCTGCTCAACCCGGTCATGGGGGCGGAGTTCTGCAAGGGGCCCTTGTCGACCACCGAGCCCCTGCCCAGGTTGACACTCGTCGCAGCCCAGGCCGACAACTCGGACTTCTGGTCCGCGCTCGGCGGCCAGCTCAAGCCGGGCCTGGATCTCCTGGTGACTCTCACCGTCAATGCCGTGCAGCTCCATCGGGCGGGGCCGCCTGTCCGGGAGGTCGACGCAACAGCGCACCAGGGCCTCAATCCGCAGCCGCGGCCGCCAGCTGTTGGGTGACCTCGGTCGCGACCCGGCGCTTCAGTTCGCTGGTGGCGCGCACCAGGGCGAGGTGGGCACGAACGCTCGACTGGACGGCGTCCAGTTCGCCGCTGATGCCCGTCACGCCCGCGCGGGCGCGCAGTTCGGTGAGGAACGCAACCGACTTCTCCTCCAGCCGGGCCAAGGTGTCGAAGGCCGATGCGCGGACGGCGAGGATCTCGTTCCGGGACAGTTTGGCGAGCTGACCGCTCTCCATGGCCTTCTGCAGGGCGCTGAATCGTTCGCCGAGGCTTTCGAACATCGCCGCCAGGTCCTGGTCAGCGGCTCCCAGCACGCGCTTGGCAGCCTTGTCGCCGAAGGCGCGTTCGGCGGTTTCGGTGAGGCGGGAGCCGTATTTGCCGAGTTTCTTGAGCTGGCCTGCGATCTCGGTCGACCCGGAGGCCTTCGCGAGGCCGTCCGCAGCGTGGTGGAGCTCGACCATCTGGTTGCCGATGTCCGTCAGGCGCTGGGCGGTCAGAGGGGCTGGCGAGTCGGCGGCACCAAAGCCGGGGAGCCACTCGCGCTCGGAGACCCATCGCCGCACCGCGCCGCCGGTGGCGTAAGCCCCGGGAGTCGACGCGTTCAACAACGCCTGCTTCTCCACGATCTCTGCGGCGAGCTGGTTCGCCTCGGCCGCACTGCCAGCCTGCTTGGCTGCGTCGAACTGCTTGTGCAGGCCGTCGATGGCGCTGGCCAGTTGGGTGCGTTCGCCTTCGGTGAGCTGCTTCCACGGCACCTCGCGGACCCCGATCTCGCCCATCTGGCGGCGGATCGACGACTGCATGAGCTCATCGCCCTTGGCATCGGCCAGGCGCTTGGCCCACATCAGCTCGTCCTCCATGGCAGCGGCCCGCTTGGCCACGGATTCCCGGGCCACCGGGTCGGAGAGGAGGTCATAGAGATGCATCCGTCGTGGATCGGTCATGATCCCGGCATCCAGCAACTTCCCGAGCTCGTCACCGCTCGCGCCGATCCGGCCGGCGAGGAAAGTGCGGGCCTTGTCGGCGTTGCCGACCGCGTCGGCGCCCATGGTGGAGAAGTCGAGGTCGTTGGTGAACGCGCCCTGGCGGCCGGTGCGCTGGATCAGGCCCTCGCTGTTGGGGTCGATGAACTGCCTCAGATCCGCGTACGCCGAGTCTCGCCACGCCACCAGCCGCTTCCCCGCCTCGGCGTCATTGCCGAGTGTTTTGGCCAGCTTCTCCCAACCACCGGCGGCGCGGAGCGTCTCGGCCGGGCCGAAGCGATCGATCGCCGCTGATACCAGCTGATCTGCCTCAGTCTGGCTCAGCCGTTTCGTGCCGATGGATTCCCCTAGCGTGGCGAGCTGGGTCCGCAGGGCGGCCGGCTCGAGCGCAGCGCCCAACGAAGCAGCCCGGGCCACCGCCTGGTCGAGCACGTCGGAGCTGCCCACCAGCGTCCGGAGTTCGTCCACCGACATCCCCGTCCCGCGGGCTGTGGCGTCGAGCCCGACCTCGCGGATCGACCGCTCGATGACTCCCTTCGCCTCGGCCTGGCCGAGCTGGCGTACGCCCCGGAGTCCCTGTTCGGCGGCCGCCTGCGCGCTGGCGCGTACGCCCCGGTTCGCGAGCGCCGCGCCGAGCCGCCCGACGGGCTTGGCCAGCTGTGCGATATCGATCAGCGCGAAGGCGGTGTCGAGGATGGCCTGCAGGCGAGCGGCACGGACCTGCTCCTCCGACACGACCATGAGATCGCTGCGCGCGGTCGCGCCGGCGGCCGTCTTCAGGTCGTCATAGCGCTCCCAACTCATTGCCGCCTGCGTCGCTCCGATGCCGACCCCGACTGCGGCCCAGGCTGCCGTGGCCAGGCCACCGGTCGCGATGGCCGAGAACACGAAAGCGGCAGCGGCGAGCGTGCCGAGGCCCAGGGACAGCCACCACTCCCGGTCCTGGAAATCCTCGACCACATCCGTCGCGACCTCCTTGCCGGGCGTCCGGCTCCAGTCCGCTGTTCCGCGACTGGTGTCCCCGGCGAACAGGCGAGCGTGGATGACCTGGAGTTCGCGCCAGTCCAGGTCGTCGGAGGCCAGGCTCTCGATGGTCCGGGTGATGTTGCCATGGATCGTGGCCAGGAGGCCGGCCATGACCGTTCGTGCTGTCGCCGGATCCCGGTCGGCCGAGACCTCGCCCAGCCGGTTGGTCGTCAGCGCCGCGAACGCGACGGGAGAAATGTCCGCGAGTTCCCGGCCCGCGTGGTCAAGGAGGTCCCAGGAGTCCTGGACATCGGCATATTTTCGTCCATGCGGCGGAGGCAAATAGGAGTTGTCCCACGGCATTTCCGGGGGCCAGCCCGGGCGGAATCCTTGTTCCTGGCCGGGTGGCTTGATGCCGTGGATCACGTCATAGACGTCCTCCAGGCGCTTGGCTCCCGGCAACTCCACCCCGACCGGGATCAGGAGTAGCTGCTCGCGCAACCACTGCATCATCTCGATGGATTCGATCAGGGTCTGGATCTGCCGAACCCGGTCTTCCTGTTCCTCCGTGGACGGACCGGTCCGCCCGGGTTCGGGCGTACGCAGGCCCAGCGCGACCTGCTCCTGCTCGACGAACGCCCGGTTGTCGTTGAGATAGGAGTTCACGACCTTGCGTACGTCGCGTTCGAAATCCGTCCGATATCCCCGCAGTGCAGCGATGTCCCACAACTCGGCGCCCCTGTCGAGGCAGCTGTCCCACCGCTTGCGCTGCGCAGGGTCGGTGAGCAGCGTCTCGATCCGCGTCCGACCGAAGCTGTTCCAGAGCGCCTCGAGGTCGTATTCGTCCAACGGGCCGACCCAGAAATAACCGAGGATCCGGTCGATCGCCTCGAACCGCAGCGCCTCCGACGCCGCGGAGCCCAGTCGCAGGACCTGGGGCACGAACAGGAAATCAGGGAGATCCGAGAGATTCTCGCTCGTCGCGCCGCCCGGCAGCAGTGGAACGGGGGCCGGTGCCGGCGTCGGCTCTCGCGCGATCAGTGCCGCGGTGGCGCGGTTGCCGACGGCCAACCGGGCCAACCCCATTCGCAGGGCGGGCTGGAGCGCGTGCGTGGCCTCATGGGCGAGCAGGGGACCATCGCTCGGGGATTCCCCGGCACCCAGGACCACCGCGTGACCAAGGGTGAAGGCCCTCGCCCCGACCGAGGCAGCTGCCATGGCCGCGGCCGGTCCGGTGTGCACCCGCAGTCCGGACAGGTCTGCGCCGAGGGCCGACTCCAGTGGCCCGCGGGCCTGGACCGGCAGGGGCCGACCCTGCGTGAGGGCGTTGCCGATGACCGGCGGAAGTGGCGGCGGCGTGGCTCTGGTGACCTGGCGGGCCAGCCCCGCGGCAGCGGGGACCGGGCCGGCGTACCCCTCGGACGCCTGCGTCGAGACCGCCTCCGCCTGTCGTTCCAGGGCGTCTCCAGGCGTGGTGACGGCAACATCGGGGAAGGCGGACGTGGGTGCGTCGGCTTCGCGTGCGAGAAGGGCTACCGCGGCCCGGTTGCCGCCCGTTGCGCGGTTGTCACCCACGGGCGCAGGACGGTGGGCGGCCGGTCCGTTCCGGCGTTCGGAGAACCGGTCGGCATCGGGCAACGGCACTCGGGCCGCCCGGGTCCACATGTTTCGAGGGTAGGCAGACAACCGGTAGGTCGGCGCTGACCGCAAGGGCCGCCTTTCGGGCAACCGTTCAAACATTATGTTCCCATAAAGTCACCCTTTCGGACGATCCTTTCGACCTCTCCGAGCGGGACGCTTGAGGGGTCGAGCGCGAGGGATCCGTGCCCTCCGGCAAAGGAGAACGACCATGGCCGCGAGCTATCTGACTCCGGGTGTCTACATCGAAGAAGTGCCGTCGGGGTCGATGCCCATCCAGGGGGTCAGCACGTCCGTGGCCGCGTTCGTGGGCTTCACCCAGACCTACAACCGCGCCGAGGGCAGTCCCGATGACCCCGACGGCACGAAGCCGCAATTGGTCACGAGCTGGCCGCAATACGAGCGCATCTATGGCGGTTTCGTGGAGGGCGCTCTCCTGCCGTACGCCGTGCGCGGCTTCTTCGAGAATGGTGGCAGCGCGTGCTACATCGTGCGTGTGTCGGCGGGCGGGCCGGCCCAACCGGCCACCGTGCTGCTGCCCGCGCTCGGACGTGCTGATGTGCCGAGCCTGAAGATCTCGGCCGTCAAGGACGACGATGCCCACTATGAGGTGGAGGTCGTCCCGCCGGTGCCCGGCCCGGAGGGTACGCCGGCGCCCGAGGCCGAGTTCGTCATCCGGGTGCTGCGCAACGGCCAAGCGGTCGAGGAAGCCACGGGGATCTCGTTCTCCAAAACCGGCAAGGCCGTGGAGAAGTCGATCAACGACCAGCTCAAGCAGGTCCGGGTCGAGTTGCCCAGTGCCGGTGGGGTGGCTGCCTCCGACCGGATTCCGGCCCCCGGGCGCTATGTGCTCGTCGAGCCCGTTCCCGAGACCGGGGATCCCAGGATTCTGGAGGGGTCGGAGACCGAGCGGACCGGCTATCAGGGCCTGGCCATCGCGGACAGCGTGACCATCGTGGCCGTCCCCGACCTGGTCACCATCGCGACCCGACCCGACAAGTCGTTCGACGTCGAGACCTTCATCGCCTTCCAGGGACAGCTCGTCGACTGGTGTGAGGCGTCGGGCACCCGGTTGGCGCTTCTCGACCCACCGCCCGGAATGTCGGCGACCAATGCCGTCGAATGGCGCCATCGGTTGGCCAAGGATTCCGCGTACGCCGCGGCGTACTATCCGAATGTCGTCGTCCCCAATCGCGCCCCCGGGGCAGCGACGGGTGAGCGCTTCATCACCGTCCCGCCGAGCGGCCACATCGCCGGAGTCTGGGCCCGCACCGACGCCGATCGTGGGGTCTGGAAGGCCCCGGCCAACGAGCCGATCCGCGGCATCACCGGTCTCGAGCTCGCGCTCACCGACGGCGAGCAGGGCGAGCTGAACCCGATCGGGGTCAACTGCCTGCGGGCGTTCGGTGCGAACGGCATGCGCGTCTGGGGCGCGCGTACGCTCGCGCTCACCGACCCCAGCTGGCGCTATATCAACGTGCGCCGACTGTTCAACTATGTCGAGGAATCCATCCGCCTCGGCACGCAGTGGGCGGTCTTCGAGCCGAACGACCATGACCTGTGGGAACGGGTCAAGCGCAACGTCAAGGCCTTCCTCCGTGGGTTGTGGATGCAGGGCGCGCTGGTCGGATCGACCGCAGAACAGGCCTTCTATGTCCTGTGCGATGCCACCAACAATCCCCCCAGTTCGGTCGACGAGGGGGAGTTGATCGTCGAGGTCGGGATCTGCCCGAGCAAGCCCGCCGAGTTCGTGATCTTCCGGATCGCGCAGTGGCAGGGCGGCGACGCCACCACCGAATGACCCACGTCCACTGAGCAGATTCGTCCCAGGAGTACGCCATGCCCGACCTGTCCACCACCTTCAAATTCGCTCTGCAGATCGACGGGATCACCCTCGGCTTCTTCCGCAAGTGCGCCGGGCTGGAGTCGGAAACGGAGGTCATCGAATACAAGGAAGTCAACGAGAAGGGCCGCATGGTCATCCGCAAGGTGCCGGGCGCGATGAAGTGGGGCGACATCACGCTTGATCGTCGACTCGACAGTTCGCTGGCCCTCTGGGAGTGGCGCAAGCAGGTCATCGACGGCGACGTCGACTCCGCTCGTCGCCACGGCTCGATCGTCGCGCTGGACTCCATGGACAGCGAAGTCGGGCGCTGGAATTTCACCTCCGGCTGGCCGTCGAAATGGGCGGGTGCCGAGTTCGACGCCGGCGCCAATGATGTGGCGACCGAGAGCGTCACCATCACCCACGAGGGGATCGAGCGCGAGGGATGACCGGGCTGCAGACCGAATACTCCTTCACCCTGCCGAAGGGGTATGTCGATGATCAGGGCACACTGCACCGGCACGGCGTGATGCGGTTGGCCAACGCGCGCGATGAGATCGAACCCCTGCGCGATCTCAAGGTGCGCGAGAACGAGGCGTACGCCACCGTCATCGTCCTGGCCCGCGTGGTGACCGAACTGGGGACGGTGCCCCGGGTGAGTACGCGCACCATCGAGGGGCTCTTCGTCAGCGACTTCGCCTATCTGCAGGACCTCTATCAGATCATCAACTTCGGCGACCCGGCTGTGCTGGAGTCGGTTCCGGAGGGCACCCCTTTCCCCGCGGAGGTGGTCGGGACGGGCTGACCCGGGGACTGCCGAACCGATACGACATCGACTCCCTGTGGGAGGAGATGTCCTATCTGGCCTATCACCTGCACTGGGACCTCGACCGGTTGCTCGACCTGGAACACGGCGACAGGCAACGGCTCGTGGAGAGTGTCGCCGGCCTGAACCGGCGCGCATGGGAGGAGTTGCGCGATGCCTGACTCGGAGAATCCGAGGCTGCCGGACCCGGGCTTCGTCGGGCGCTTCCAGCTCACGGTCGACGGCAAGAAGATCGGCACCTTCACCGAGGTCACCGGCCTCGAGATGAAGATGGAACTCTTCACTTTCGCCGAGGGCGGCAACAACGGTGCCCCCATCCGCAGGCCCGGCCCCGTGACCTGGCCGAACCTGGTCTTCAAGCGCGGTATCACCTCCGGGGACAACACCCTCTTCGACTGGCTGGCCGAGTCCTCGGGTGAGGGGCTGGACGGCAAAGGGCACAAGTGGGTGGCCCGGCACGGCAGCGTGGCCCTGCTCGATGCCAGGTTCCAGCGGATTCGCACGTGGAGTTTCCGGGATGCATACCCCGTCCGTTGGGTCGGGCCCCAATTCTCCGCCTCCGGATCGGCGTTGGCGACCGAGGAGCTGGAGGTGAGCCATGGTGGCTTCACCGCGGGCTAGACGACATGCCCTGGGGGCACGTCGCGTACGCCGGCTCGGTCGGCGCCTCCCGGCGGGTCTGCGGCGAGGCCCCGGAGATCGAGCCAGCGACACCACCGACCTGCCCGTGCGCCCCGGTCGGTTCTTCGGCATCGCCCTTCGCCGCCGGCGAGCGAGGGTGGCAAGGCAGGCGCAGCGCCGCCGTATGCAACTGCTTCCGCAGCGGAAGCGCTTCTTCCCCGTCGCGCGGGGTGTTGCTCCCGCCGGCTGCGAGGCCTGGGTACGCCCCCTGGTCACCTTCCCGGTCAACCGTAGGCACTCCTTCCCGGTCGGCCGTGGGCACACCGTCCCGGTCTCAGGGGTCCATGGCTTCACGGACAGGCGTACCTCCGCTGGGGTGCCGTTTGGAACTCTCCCGGTTCAGTCCTCGGGACGTTCCGCTCGGGGTTCTGACCGGTCGGCCCCCATGAGTTCGAACACTGGCGGTCCCGGATCGGGGGACGTTACGACGGTCTCCGCCGAGCGTGAGTGGGGTGCTCGTCGGGGCGGGATCTTCCGTGCTGCTTCCGGCGGGGCACTGGCCAAGCGGTCGCCGACCCTTGCTGCACCCGGCGGGGCAGGGGCCGAGCGTCCGGCGACCCTTGCTGCATCCAGCGCGGCACTGCCCAAGCGTCCGGCGACCCTGACTGGAAACATCTCGACAACGCCCGCCGTCCGCACGGGGGACACCCCGCTTGCTCCGGGGACCCCCACGGGGGCGACACTCCCTGTTCCGGCGACGCGGCAGGCAGCGGAGCAGGCCTGGCGTACCTCTGTGGCAGCACGCCCTCTCGAGACCCCACGCCCCCTGCCGGAGCGCTTCCGCCCGCTGGCCCGGGTCCTCACCGGTCGACCCGGGACCCGGTTCACCACGGGGCCGGCCACGCGGGCGGCGCTGGCGGCGGCGGGTGCGGTGGGGGCGACCTCCGGGTCGGTGGTGCATCTGCCCGGGGCACCGGAACACACCGAGCCCCATGTCCTCGCGCATGAACTGGCCCACCTGCGCACCATCGTGGCCCGCCCCCGGTTCCTGCGTCCCGGAGCCAGTCCCTCCTCCGATGTCGAGGAGCAGCGGGTTGCGCAGGTGACACCTACTCGCGACGCCGAGCAGCGGAATCCGATGGCCCCGGTGGTCGGCCGGTTGCCGGTGGCGGGCACGGCGGGGCTACCGAACCTGGTCCGGGCCGCCGGCGTGCAGAACCAGACCGAGGGCCGGGCAACGCCGGGCGTCCCTGTCGGAGTGGGTGCGGAGGCGGTCCAGGAGGAAACCATGTCCGGGTCGGGGACCGGACCCCGGACCCGCGTACCCCAGGCACCGGATCCGGGCGTACGCGAGGGGGGCGAAGCACCGCTGAACCTCGACGCGCTGCTGGACGCACTGGAAACGCGCCTGCTCGCGGACCTCGAACGCCGCGGCGGCCGATTCGAGGGAGTGTTCTGACATGGCGCTGGCCAAGGCCGAGCTGGAGACGGAGAAGAGCGAGAGGATTCCGTGCCTCTACAACCCGGCGGAGATTGCGATGTCCAAGAGCACCGTCTGGAAGGGCAGTCCGGCCAAGGGACGGGATGCGCCGACCGTGCAGTTCGAGGGCGGTGAGTCGGCGACGCTGACGATCAGCCTGACGCTGGACACCTCGGACACGGGGAAGGACGTCACCCAGCACACCAACGCCCTGCTCAAGCTGATGCAGATCGACACCTCCCTGCCGGGCTCGGACAAGGCCCGGCTGAAGGCCCGGCCGCCGTGGGTGATCTTCCGCTGGGGCGAAACGCACTCGTTCAAGGCTGTGCTCGAACGCCTCCAGTTGCGGTTCACCTATTTCACGTCCGGAGGCATCCCACTGCGGGCCAAGGCAGACCTCACGCTCAAACAGTGGCGTGAGGAGGCAAAGGAATACCCGCTGCAGAACCCGACGTCCCACACGCCGACGCCTCACCGGGTCCACCGCCTGACCCAGGGCGAGACGCTGGATCGGCTGGCGGCGCGCTACTACCAGGACTCGACCCGCTGGCGCCTGATCGCCGAGGCCAACGCGATCATCGATCCTTTGGCCCTGCCGACCGGCCGGCCCCTGATCATCCCCGAACTCCCGGTGCGACGCCGTGGCTGAGATGCGGCTGGACGTGCCGGCCATCACGATCGACGGGCGATCCCTGGCACCCGATCTCACGAAGGCGCTCGTGCAGTTCCGGCTGGAGGAATCGATCCACCTCCCGGATCGCTTCACCCTGCACTTCGATGATCCCCACTTCTCGATCCTCGATTCCGACGTCCTGCGGATCGGCGCACGGGTGGCGATCGGGATGCAGGTCGACCGCGAACCCATCGAGATGAGCGCCGGCGAGATTGTCGCGCTCGCCGTCGAGATCGGCCGAACCGGCCGGCACGAGCTGGTGATCACCGGCTATGACCTCACCCACCGGTTGGCCCGGCAGACCCGACGGCGCACCTTCCAATCGATGTCCGACGCCGATATCGCGACCCGCATCGCCGATGAGCACGGGCTGAGGAACCGCATCCGGCTGCCGGGCGGGGGCGTACGCCATGACTATCTGTTGCAGGGCAACGAATCGGATCTCGCCTTCCTGCGCCGGCTCGCCGCGCGCAACGGGGCCGATGTGTGGATCCACGAGGACACCCTCCACGTGGAACCCCGGACCGGTGGCACCGCCGGGACCCCGGTCACCCTCACCTGGGGTCGGGACCTCACGCAGTTCAGCGTCCGGCTGTCGGCGGCCCAGCTCTTCGACGAGGTCGTCGTGCGCGCCTGGGACTCGGAACGCAAGGAAGCGATCGTCGCCCAGTCGACCGGCCCCGAACCCACCGGCGCGCTGGCCGAGATCGCCGCGCAGGCCCGCGCCGCCTTCGGGCAGACGAGCCGAACCTCCACGTGGATCGAGGTTCCCCATCCGGGCGTCGCCGCTCGGCTGGCCGACTCCCTGCAGACCCGAGCGCTGGCCGAGGCCGTGATCGTGCGCGGCGAGGCGCACGGGAATCCCATGCTCGGAGCCGGCACCACGATCCGGCTCGAAGGGGTTGGGCAACGCCTGGCCGCGGACTACCGCGTCACCGAGGTCACTCATGTGTACGCCCCGGAGCAGGCGTTCCGGAGCCGATTCATCTGTGGCGGACTCGAGGGCCAGGGACTGGCCGACCTGATCGCCGGAGCCGGTGCCGCCGGGGCCGCGGTGGCGACGGGGCTGGGGGCCGCACTGTCCGGACCCAGCGCGCCGGGTGGGCTGGTCGTGGGGGAGGTCACGGATACGTCTGACCCGGCGGGCCTGGGACGGGTTCGGGTCAAGCTGCCCTCCCTCGATGACGCGGCCGAGAGCAACTGGGCCCGGGTCGTTCTCCCGGGGGCGGGCGACGGGACCGGTCTCGCGTGGGTGCCCGCCATCAACGATGAGGTGCTGGTCGGGTTCGAGCTGGGAGATACGACGCGTCCAGTGGTCCTGGGTGGGATGTGGAGCCAGGTCGGCCAGCCGCCCGACAGCGTCGTCGGCCCGGGGCACGAGACCACCAGGCGCGGCCTCGTCACGGCCTCGGAGCACGAACTGGTCCTCGACGACGACGCCGGTTCGATCCGGCTGTCGGTCGGCGGGGCCGATGCCGAGCTGCTCCTCAGCGGGACCGGGTCGACCCTCCATGGCGACCGGGAGCTGACGATCAGGGCCCAGCGCATCACCGTGGCCGCCGATCAGGTCCTCACCCTCAAGGGTGCGCGGGTCGAGATCAGCGCGTCCGGTGACGTCACCGTGTCCGGCCAACCCATCAAGCTGAATTGATCGAGTCGACGGAGAACAAGCCATGCCCCAGCCAGCAGCCCGCATGACCGACCCGGTGATCGGCACCGACATTCACCTCGTTCTTGTCCCGTCGCCCTCCGGCACCGTGCCCACGCCGGTCCCGCACCCGTTCTCGGGCACCCTGCAGTCCGGCTGCAGCATCGACGTCCTGATCAATGGGCTGGGCGCGGCCGTGCAGGGGGCGGTGGCGCTGAACTCGCCTCCCCATCTGCCGATCGGCGGGCCGTCGTTCGCCAAGCCGCCGACCAACCAGGGGCGCGTACTCCTCGGGTCGCCGACCGTCCTGGTCAACGGCAAGCCCCTGGCCCGGCTGGGCGATCAGGTGGCGACCTGCAACGACCCCGTCGATGCACCCACGTCCACCATCACCGGTGGCTCACCGAATGTGATCGTGGCATGACCACCGCAGGCCAGCCGTCCGACCTGATCGGCGCTGGCTGGGCGTACCCCACGGGGATCACCGCCACCGGCGGCGTCCGCCTCGCCCACGGGGCCAACGAAATCAACGGCGCGATCCGGATGATCCTGCTGACACGACCGGGGGAGCGGGTGATGCGGCCGGAGTTCGGGTGCCACATCTGGGACTACCTGTTCGAGCCGGTCACCGCCCGCACCCTCGGCCTCGTCGAACAGGCGGCGCGCGAGGCCCTGGCCCGCTGGGAGCCCCGGATCGAAGTGGTGGACCTGACGGCTGTGGCCGGTGCGGCGGACGGGGAGATCCTGATCCAGATCGAGTACGCCGTCCGTGCGACCAATGACCATCGCAATCTCGTCTTCCCGTTCTATTCGATCCCGCGGGAGGTGGCCCCATGAGCCTGCCGATGCCCAATCTCGACGACAGGGTGTTCCAGGACATCGTCGACGAGGCCAAGCGCCGCCTACACAGGCTGTGCCCCGACTGGACCGACCACAATGTGTCCGACCCGGGCGTCGCGATCATCGAGCTGCTGGCCTGGATGACCGAGCTGATGCTCTATCGCTTCAACCAGATCCCCGACCGGATCTATGTGAAGCTGCTCGAACTGCTGGGCATCCAACTCCAGGCGCCGGCGGCCGCCACGACCGTGCTGACCTTCCGGTTGACGGCTCCCCAGCCCGCACCCGTCCGCATCGCGCAGGGCACCGAGGTCGCCGCCGATCGCCTCGACGACGAGGAACCGATCGTCTTCATGACCGACTCGGAGCTCGTGATCAACCCACCGCGACTGCAGCACGTGGTGACCCGGACCGGTCAGCAATATGTCGATGTCACCGAGGAACTGCGCCTGGGCGTGCGGCCGATGGTGTGTTTCGGCAGCCTGACCCCGGGCGACGCGTTCTATTTCGGCTTCCCCCACAGCCTGGCGGCCAACCTGATCCGGATCACCGTGGTGACCGGCGCCGAAGGTGCGGGCATCGATCCGGACCAACCGCCCCTGCGGTGGCAGACCTGGTCCGGAGACCGGTGGCGTACTGCCTCGGTCCAGTCCGACACGACCAATGCCCTCAATGCCGTCGAAGGCGGCGACATCACGCTGCTGCTCGGGCCCGAGCATGAGCCGATCGTGGTCGGCCAGTCCCGGGCCTACTGGTTGCGCTGCCGGCTGGTCGAGGTTCCGGAGGGTACGCCGGTCTATCGCAATTCGCCGGTCATCTCCTCCCTGCGGATCGTGAGCATCGGTGGCGCCGCGTGGGCACGCCACGCGCAGCAGGCGGCGGGCGAGACGCTCGGCCTCAGCTCGGGTGAGCCGAGCCAGGCCTTCCAGGTGGCCCGCTTCCCCGTCCTGCCCCGTCGGGAGGGGGAGACCGTGCGGGTGATCAGCCCCGGCGGTGACGGGAGGAGCCCCGAGGCGAGTGACTGGAAGGAGGTCCCGCACTTCGGGGGTGCCGGTCCGGAGGATCGCGTCTTCACCTGGGACAGCGCGACCGGGGAGATCCGGTTCGGCCCGCGGATCTCCGATAGCACCGGCCGGACGGTGCAACACGGGGCGATCCCGGCGATCGATTCGAGAATCCTCGTGACGGGCTATCGACACGGAGGGGGCCGGGCGGGCAACGTGGCCGCCCGACGACTCAGCGTCCTGCGCAGTGCGATCCCTTTCATCGGGTCGGTGACCAACGTGGTGCCGGCGACCGGCGGTGTCGACGGGGAGACGGTGGAGAACGCCAAGATCCGGGGGCCACTCAGCCTGCGCAGCGGCGATCGGGCGGTGACCGCCGAGGACTATGAGCGACTCACGCTCCAGGCCGACCCGACCGTCGCCCGGGCCCTGTGCCTGCCGCCCAGCGGGACCGAGCCGATTCGCGTGCTCGTGGTGCCGCGCTCGACGATCGCAGCGCGCGAGTTGCGGCTGGCCGACCTGGCCCTGGAGGAGGAACTGGCCGAAAAGATCACCGACTATCTCGATGCCCGGCGCCTCGTGACCAGCCGGGTGCGCATCGACGAACCGCTCTATCAGGGGCTGATGGTGGTGGCCCAACTGAGCGCGGTGCCCGGGATGCGGACCGAGACGGTGCGCGAGGCTGCGCTCGATGCGATCTATGGCTATGTCAATCCGCTCGTGGGCGGCTCCGCCGGGAGCGGCTGGCCCTTCGGCCGGACGATCGACGACAGCGATATCCATGCCGTCCTGCGCGTCGTGCCGGGGGTTGCCTCGGTCGAGCGGGTCCACCTGTTCCAGGCCGACCTGTCCAGTGGCACCGTCAACGACCGGCAGTGGCAGCGCATCACCCTGCCGCCCGAGGCGCTGCTGATGTCGCATCAACACCAGGTGGTCGTGCGATGACGGCGCGGACAGGGGTGGCGTCGGGCTGGCTGATCGACCAGCTGCCGGAATCGCTGCGGAGCGAGCAGATCGTGGTCGCCCTGGCCCGGGTCGGGCAGGAGGTGGGCGACTCGTTCCGGTTCCAGCTCGATGCCCTCGACGCGCAGATCGACCCGCGCACGGCGACACCGGCCATGCTGGCGTATGTCGCCAGCTGGTTCGACTTCACCCTTGACCCGGATGACGACCTCGACCTCTTGCGGCGGCTGGTGGGCCGGCTGGGCCCGATCGTGCTGCGCAGGGGTACGCCCGGCTCGCTCCGTGAGCTCGCCGAGCTGCTCACCGGGTCGCCCGTGCGGGTGGAGGATCCCGGTTATGTGGTCGGACCCTCGGTGCCGGAACCGGTCACGACGACAGCCGAGGTGGTGCGCATCCAGGTTCGGTCGGCCGGGCCTCTGGGTGCCGATCGGGTGCGGGCCATCCTGGCGCGGGAAGTGCCTGTCGGCGTACGTCTGGAATTGGTTGTTGCGGAGGTGAGCCCATGAATCCGACCGTGGGGGAGTGTCCCCAGTGCAGTGCGGCCCTGCCGTCGCCGCGGCCCTCGTTGTGCCCGCGGTGTCACTATCCGTTGCTGCTGGCCGAGGAGGACGAGAGTCACGAGGCCGTCGCCGCCGACCTGCGGCGGCCGACCGTGCCGATGGACGATGACCGGACCGTCGTCGTGCCGGCGGGGGAGCGGGCGGCCTCCGGGCGTCAGGTGCCGGAGTCCGATGGACCTGGCGGCCCGCCCGGGCTGCGGCCCCAGCCGCTGCCCCCGGCCCGGAGTGGACCTGCTGGGCCGCGTTGTTCGGCGTGTGGTTGGCAGAACGCCCCGGGTCGGCAGCGCTGCGAGCGGTGCGCGGCCCGGCTGGGGGAGCTGTCTCCGGCTGCCCCGCTGTCGGTCGAGCCTCCGCCCCCAGCGCCCCGACGTCAGGGCTGGATGGTCGTGCTCGCCGTGCTGGCCGTGCTCGCGGTCGGTGCTGGTGTCGCCGTCTTCTTCCTGCGTCCGGGCCGGGACGTGGTGGCCGACCCTCCGGGGCGTACCCCCGGCGTCGTTGCCACCACACCGTCCGCCAGCGCACCGGCCACCGCTCTGGTCCAGGTGGCGAACAACCGGGTGAAGGCAACGGCCTCCTCGGTGCTGCCGCCGGCCCCGCCGTATCGCTATGACCCTGACCTGTTGCTGGACGGCAATCCGGCGACGGCCTGGAACAGTGATGGAGATGCCGGCGGCCAGCCGATCGAGATCACGTTCACATTCGATGGGCCGGTGTCGTTGGGCCGCATCGAGGTGGCCAATGGTTATCAGTCCAACAAGGATGCGTACGCCCGCAACCGGCGCGTCAAGCGGGTGCTGGTCGTCACCGAT
This sequence comes from uncultured Enemella sp., assembly GCA_964515145.1. Lineage (GTDB taxonomy): Bacteria > Actinomycetota > Actinomycetes > Propionibacteriales > Propionibacteriaceae > Enemella. The sequence continues at coordinate 2,199 of CAZEVN010000050.1, read as the reverse complement.
GCCCAGCAGATTCCGCTCGACCTGGCCGACAGCGAGGGCTTCCAGCGATTCGATCGGGACTTCGGCCGGACAACCAAGGCGGTCCTGCGGATCGAGTCGGACTATCCGGGCAACCGCTATGACGACATCGCGATCTCGGAGGTGCGGTTCTTCGCAACCGGTTGACGGACGGGCCGGGGGTCAGGGGATGCACACGGCATAGCCATTCACGGTGTGACTCCCGACCATGGTGTAACTCGCCTGGATCCGCCACCACTCGGGCGCGCCTTCGGGCAGGGCCACGACGGGACCGGAGACGCGCATCCGCATCGAGGACTCGCCGGGCAGGGCCTGTTGGCGGTCCAGGCCGACGCCAGCGGACATGAACGAGGCCTCCGGGCAGGTCAGCGCGAGATCGAGGTCACCCGACCCCGACTTCTGCTCCGGGGTGACGGTGACGCGATAGCCCTCCGGAGCCTCGGCGCAGAGCGCCCAGGCTTCGACCTTGATCGGGTCGGGGGTCTCCAGGACCGCTGACCATCGATCCCAGCGTCCCGACTCGCCGTGCTGGTCGGGGTGGGATTCCAACAGCGTGCCGGAAGCTCCGGTCGGGGGATCCATCAGGCCTCCGCCGCCCCCCAGGATCGCGGTCCCGGCTGGGCAGGTGGCCCGAACCTCCGTCAGGGAATCGGTCGCCGTCGTCTCCTGCCGCCGGACGACATAACCGGGGATCGGGTTGGCGCAGACGGCTGCGACCTCGACGATGGCTGCTGTGTCGCCGTTGTGCACCGTGACTGCCCAACCGGTATTGGTCGGACCGTTGGAGATGATGGTGAACCTGCTGGCAGCGTCAGCCGAGATCCCGCCGCTCACCGGCTGCCGCCCGGCGGGGCAGGCCACCTCATGACGCGAGCTGCCGGGGGCCGCCGTGACTTCCTTGGTCGCCGTGGCGAGGAGGGGGCCCGTTGCGTCGGTCGGTTCGTGGAGTGGAGTGGGGGTGTCGGCCGGAGTCGGTGTTGCGGCGGGGCTCGCCGGAGCCATCGGCGTCGGCGTCGCGGGTTCGGTCGCGGCGGCGGGCTGGGTGGGGCCTTCGGAGTGGCTCTGGGACGCTCCCGGGACGGCCAGACGGCCGCTGATGAGCCCGCTTGCCAGGATCGCGCCGGCGATGACGACGAGAGCGAGCGCGGCACCGAGCACCCGCAGGGCCGTCGCGGGCACCCGTGGCCGCTGGATGAACGTGACGCGGGCCTCGCTGGGGCCGCCGCGATCCGTCCGGGCCTGAACCGTGATGGTGCTCCGGCGCTCCTGGCCGGAGAAGAAGCCGGGCACCTCCCAGGCCACCCGCGCGTACGCGGTCCCGCCCGGGGGGATCCACTGTTGGGGTGGATTGACACCGAAAGTGGCCTTGCCCTGGTCGTCGGAGGCGCTCACCGCCAGCAGCTGGGGCGTATTGCCGCTGTTGTGAACCGAGACTGTGCACTGGCCTGCACTCGTGTCCTCGATCACCTGTGGCTCGACCATCATCGCCACTCCGGTCGTGGAGCCCACGGTCAGCAGCAGTTCGGCCGCCCGCGACACCTCGGGCTGATAGGGCGACCTGACGAGCACGCCCAGGTCGTAATCACCCCCGGTCACCGGGGCATCGGGTGGCACACGCAGGGTGAGATCCAACGTGCCGGACTCTCCGGGGCGGAGCTTGATCACCTCGGGGGTGACCTGCCACATCCGGTCGGCAGGCGCACCGACCACACCGGCCTGATAGTGCTGCACCACTTGGCTGATGTTGCGGATGCGAACCTCCACGTGGGCCTCACTGCCCGGTGGGACCGTCACGGCCGCCGTGCTGAGGTCGACCGTCAAGCCAAGCTGATCCGAAGGGCCCATTGTCGCCGTCCTCACATTGCTTATGAAAGCGGAAGCTCAGAACCAGACTAGCGGCGTGAGGAGTGATTGGCTCTGGCGGAATCGGCCCCGGAACGACAAAGGCCGCCTCGCTGCGGCCTATTTTTTGGTCGGGGTGACAGGATTTGAACCTGCGACCTCTTCGTCCCGAACGAAGCGCGCTACCAAGCTGCGCCACACCCCGATGCTCGATGAGCATGTGTTGTCGGTGCCCGTTGGGCACCCGATGAATATTAGCGTTATCCGCGCCGAGCGCCAAACCCGCGACGAACCTCATACATAGTCCCCGCGTAACAAGGGCCCGTACCTCACATACTT
>CAZEVN010000049.1:4919-24470 GCA_964515145.1 uncultured Enemella sp. | reverse complement strand
CACCATCCCACCCGCACGCACCAGCACACGGAGACCCCCTGTGGCCAAGAAGAAGACCAGCAAGAAGACCAAGACCAGCAAGCCCAAGCCCGCACCGCCGCCGCCGGCGCCCAAGGAGGACGCGGCCGAGCGGAAGAAGAAGCAGCGCGAGGCGATCGACCGGAAGGTCCGGAAGATCACCGAGATGTCCAAGGTGACGGCCCAGCAGGCCTACGGCCTGGTCGAGACCTACGACGAGTCTGACGCCAAGGCCGAAACCCTCAAGGAGCAGATCGGCGGGCTTAAGGGCCAAGTGGCCGAGCACAAGGCCGAGATCCGCAAGACCGCCCGCGAGTTCAAGGCCCTCGGCAAGGACCAGAAGGACCAAGCCGACATGGGAAAAAAGCTCGCCGGTCTCGAGCAGGACGTCCAGCGATGGGAGCTCAAGCTGACCGCCCTGACCGAGGAACGCACCGGCCACCGCGAGACCATGAAGGCGACGATGCACGAGCTGCGGAAGCTCATCCGCGACAAGGCCCAGGGCGGCCTGCTCTTCGAGAAGTCCGATGGTGCCGAGGATGCGAGCTCCACGACGCCGCCGTCGACGAGCAGCTCCTCCACTTCGGCATCGACCCCGCCACCGGCCGAGACCAGACCGTCGAAGCCCGATGGCGCATCGAAGCCGACCCCAGCGGCCGAGCCTGCCCCGCGGCCGTCCTCGAAGTCCAAGCCCGACCTCAAGCCCACGACGGTCCCGGTCCCGGACAAGCTGGCGTCGATCAACCTGGCGGAGATCCACCGCCAGAACGGGATCGACCCCCGGGCCGTTGAGATCCTCGCCAACAACGGGATCACCACCCTCGGCGGATGGCGCGAGCTGTCGAGCGCGGTCTTCGTCGACACGACCGGCAAGGTCAAGTTCCCCAAGGGCCTGATCGGCACCTGGATCGAGAAGCTCGACCACGCCGTGAAGTACTGGCAGCAGGACCACGTGGCCGCCCCGGCCGCGGCATGACCCCCCAGGCCGAGTAGCTCAAACGGCAGAGCGCCGGATTCCAAATCCGGAGATGCGGGTTCGACTCCCTCCCGGCCTGTTCCCATGACCCACCACAGCACCATCAGCGCCTGGTCCTTCGACGAGGCCATGGCCGTCGCCCGCTGGCTCCTCCGCGAGCAGCTCAAGATGAACGCCACGATCGTCGGCGGCCTCCGCCGGCAGGAGAAGATGGTCACCAGCATCGAGCTGCTGACGCCCCACGTTGACGCCTACGACCGCCTGCAGCGGTTCGTCCGCGTGCACATACCCGACGACGTCCTGATCAGGCCACCGCAGCACGGGAAGTTCCTAAGGGCCGGCCGCGGCTTCGCCCCGTTCTTCAAGGAAGCCCACCTCGAGCTCGACCGGTTCGACGCCGTCCCCCTTGGATGCCCAGGCACCAGCCCGGACCTGATCCCGATCCGCGTCTACCGATACGACCACGGCGCCGAGGGCAACGAGGGATGGGCCACGCTCATCCGCACCGGCCCCAACGACTACGGCCGGGCCTGCCTCTGGCGATGGTCGCAGGTCAGCCGGGGCGGCCGCAGCGAGGGCGGATACCCCTTGACCGCCGACAACCGCCGCCTCCCATGCCCGAGCGAGGAGCGGGCCTACGAGCTGCTCGAACTGGACCACGTGACCCCACGCGACCGCCACCCCGACCAGATCCCCGGATGGAAGGCCATCGCCCAAGCCACGGAGCCCGCCTGACATGGGAGCCGCCGAGAACGCCGTCGTCCGCGCCTGCATGGACACCCTGACCCACCTGGGCGTCCCCCACATCCGGAACAACACCGGCGCCCAGGTGATTCCCGCCACGGCCGTCAGCCGCCGCCGGTTCATCAAGTACGGCACCAGCGGGTGGCCCGACATCATCGGGGTCCTGCCGGACGGACGGTTCCTCGGGGTGGAATGCAAGGCGCCCGACCAAGACTACCTGATCGGCCGGAAGAAGCGGAAGACCGGGCTCTCCGACACCCAGAAGGCGGTCCGATACACGCTGGTCAAGCACCAGGCCCTCTGGATCACCGCCAAGAGCAGCACCGAAATGCTCGACGACCTGAAATCCGAGGGATATTTCAGAGATTGATCAAGAAACGCTGGCCTCCACGCCGATAGCGGGTATGGTTCCACTGGGGAACCAACAACCCTCAAGGAGAACAGCATGAGCACGACGAGGACATGCCCGAACTGCGGCGAAGACCTGACATGGGAAAAGGGCGGGATCGCAGACAGCGACGGCCCGAACTTCCGCACCTACCCGGCCGGGTGGGGATGCACCGGATGCGGGTACCACGACGACGGAAACGGGAATGAGACCTGCCCCCAACCGCCACGCGTGAAAAAGGGGCGATGCGACCAGCAGGGCATCGAACCCCGCGGCACCGCCCGCCTGATGGCCGACATCGCGGCCGCGCCGGCCGTGTACGAGGGCATGCCCGCCGGGGACTTTGACGGGATCGACCCCACGGGCAAGACGCCAAGGATGCCCACAGAGAACGCGCACGTCGACCCGACAATGGCCAAGATCCTCAACGCATGGCGTACGGTGAACCGGATCGCCGCCCAGGCCAAATGCAGCTGCGACCCCACCAAGCCCAAGTGGGCAAGGGGCTATCGCGACAGCGGTGGCTTCTTGACATGTGCACGCTGCGACGGCCGCATCTACTGACCCGCCCCGGAGCCCCCTGCGGGGGGCCACGGGACCGGCCAGGCCGGAAAGGAGCACGCGAATGAACCAAGACCACACAGACGAACCGATCAACTGGAGCCAGCTGCCAAGACGCATCCAAGGCGCACTGAGAGAAGAAGGCATCGAGACCTACGGGCAACTGTGCAGCATGACCGAGGCATACGAACGCGCCGACGCCATGCTCAAGGCCAGCGGCCGCTGAAACGCCTACGGTTTGGAACCAGGAGACCGCACGCCATGCCCCGCAAGCCCAAACCCACGCCCGAGCAGGCCATCAAGGACCTGATCCGCGCCGAGATCGAGCGGCAGGACCACTCCCTCCGCGAGGCGGCCAAGAACGCCGGCCTCAAGAGCCACCTGACCCTGATCCGATGGCTCAGCGGCACCCGATCGATCAAGGCCGACAGCCTGGCCAAGCTCCTGGACTACCTCGGCATCAAACTCACCACGAGCACGCCATGACCGACCGCGAAGGCCGAGAGAACTGCCGCGTCATTCGTCCAGAAGCTTCAGCAGACGCTCCACCACGCGGAGCTTCAGCATCTGCAGCTCCGACGATGGACGAGCTGTGGGCAACGGCGACGGAGATGTCCGCTCGGCAGCGGAAGGCCCAGCAGGCGTACCTGCAGGCGATGGACGAGATTCGACGCGAGCTGGTGCGGATCTGGACGACGGCCTGACCTCCGGCATCGCGTCCCCGTTGACGAGCCCAGGCGGCCCCTGCCGATCGCCCCGATACTGCGACCAGTCGATGAGCAGCCGCCGCCCGGTCGACGTCTCCACGGGCTCATCGGCCGAGACCTCCCAGTCCCCGTCCGGGCTCATGTACAGCGCGGCCTTGCAGCACACCGCGGGGTGCAGGCCGGACTTAGGCCTGCTGAACACGAACAGCACTGCGGGCCACGGCAGGTCCGGCCGATCCGGGTTGACGAGATCGAACCGGCCCAGGCACAGCGCCTCGAGCACGCCCGCACGATCGGCGGGACCGACCCACCGCACCGGGCAGCGGTCGGCCGCGATGCGGGCCGCCTGATCACGCGTGAGCTCGAGCAGCGCGTCGAGCGCGTCTCCGACCACCACATCCTGCTCGTCCGGGGGAAGCCGATCATCGTTCCTTGGCATGCGGTTATACTACACGCACCACCACGGAGGTCCGACATGCTGTTCCCAGCCAACATCCAACGCACAGCGCCGCGAGGCACGAACCGATACCCATGGGACCAGCCGATCCGGTTCAACGCGGCAAACCCGTTCGACCCGACCGCCATGGGGGCGATCTCCGGAGATGCCGCGGCCACCGAGACCGACCACGGCAAGCTCGTGACCAGCGAGAACTTCAAGCCCAACTCCGCCAACGCCGCGGCCGACCTGTGGCCGATCGCCGTCCCGGCCGACATGCACGACTCGTGCAACTACTGGATCGAGCAGATCGGCGAGGCCGCCGACCTGATCGTGATCAGGCCCTACATGGCCCTGTACGACCAGCTCCCCGACCCGACCGCGTTCGACACCGACCCGGCCGCGTCCGCGCTCGCGGCCAAGCTCCAGTTCTTCCTGATCAAGCGAGCCAGCCCGCCCATCTTCGGCCAGCCGCTGGAGTTCAACGCCGAGTACGCGGGCGCGATCACGATCGCCAACAACGGGGTTGTGCTCAACGCGCTGAGCAAGCGGATCCCCGCCAAGGCCCAGGGCGTCACCATCACGATCACCGACGACGCCCTCCCGCCCCCGGGCCTGCAGATTGAAGGAACCCTCGGCGCCGAGATGGTCACCTTCGACCAGCGGGGAGCGGAATACCTGCTCACCTACGCCTCGGGCGTCACCGCCAACGCGGCCGTCGGGTGGGAACGCACGCACATCTGAGGCCGCCATGCTCCGAATCGTCGAGACCGACAAGCCGATCCACAACCTGCCGATCAAGACCCAGATGGGGTTCGACGTCGTGCAGGCCTGCCCGATCAACATGATCGGCGGAACCGACCGGCTGAGCACGGTCGAGATCGCCAACCTGATCGTCGCCAGCGAGGGCAGGCCCAGCACCGGACTCCGGCTGACCCAGCACTACCCCATGCGGTTCTTCCACCCCATGTACGCGACGCCGCAGGAGATCGCCGACAACTACCAACTCCCATTCACCCACACCCCGCGGGACATCCTGCCCAAGCTCCAGCAGCTCCGCGAAACGATCGGCGAGCCCGACGTCCTGTACCAGGAGCTCGAGTTCAACCCCATCCACCACGGGAACGACCAGGACGTCGCTGACGCGTTCTGGCACGTCAAGCAGATCCTGATCAGCAGGGGAGTCGCCGACGACTCGTGGACAAACGACGAGTGGACGATGTTCTGCTGGCGGTCCTACGCCGCGACGATCGAGGCCACGCTCAACGCGCTCGGATGGTCAAAGACAAAGTGGATCGGGAGCAACGCCCACGCCGAGGACCGGGCGATCCTGACCGACGACTACGGGAACAAGTGCCCGCCGGCTTTCGCATGGCACGACAAGCCCGACCGCATGATCGAGGACCTGTACGTCTACCCGGCCGGGTTTGAGCACGACGTTCGGGCCGTGAACTTCGTCGCCACCGAACCCCTCAGGGCGGTCCACGTTTCGGTCGGGGACGCCGAGGGCGGGAAGATCGCCCCCGAGCAGGTGCTCTCCCGATGCCAGCAGATCGCCAGGGCCGACGGCGGAATCGTCATGTTCGTGGGCAACCCGGACGCCGCCCAGGGCGCAAGCGGGATGCCGGAAACCAACACCCGCGGCCGATGCGCCGCCTGGATCCTTGCACAACCGGGAGTTTGAGACATGGCCGCAAAGCCAACCATCACCATCCGCCCGCAGAACTTCTACCTGCAAACGAACAACTCGCTCGCGGTGACAAATCCTGAGAACTTCACCGGAGAGGCCGACGGAAGCAAGGCGACGTTCGCGGCTTCGAACACGATCGGCAACTCTGGCGACGTGTACAGGTTTGGCATCTCCGTCATTCCGCAGCTTCAAAACGCATTCATCGACGGCTTCGAGTACACATTCAAGAGCATTTCAGCGTCAGGAACGGTCGGATCGGACGAGATCGGACTCACGCTTCGCCCGTTCGACGAGTTCGGCGTTGACCGTGGGCGGGCCGAGGGCGTTCACGAGTTCTTCTCGACTCCGATAGATGCAGGAACGGCGACATACGTCAACCCGCTCACCGCAGACGGACACTCTCTGTTCACGAGTTCTGCAAACTCAATCGGACAGAACTGTCTGCGATTCGCGAATCTCGGCGGATTCAACGTGTACACGACTCGGTATGGGGCCGGGTCTGGCTCCAGCGTCCTTTGTGATGCACTGGAACTCGTTGTGTACTACACGCCGGAAGATCCAGGTGCGAGCATTCTCAGAATGCTTGCGACGGCGGTTTCCGAAGTGGACGCAGCGACGGCAGGAGTCGCACTTCCCGGCGGCGCGACCGAAGTGGCATGGACCAATCCCGCCAATACGCTGTCCACCGACTCAAGCCGAGGCACCGCATCAGGAATCAACTCCGCCGCCGCCCAAGGCGTCACCAAGTTCCTTCGCTACACGATCCCTGCTGGGGCACTCATCGAGTACACGGCATCGACGCCGAACGAACTTCGTCTTCGCGTTCGCCAGTATCAACTCGACCAGGCCGTCCTTTCCACCGATGGGTACGTGTGGCCGCACTCAACCATCGAAGACATAGTTGTCTGCAAGACGGATGGAACGATCGTCGCCCAACTCTCAGACAACGATCTTTACGGAGCCAGAACCTACAAGGTCTGTTCCTACGGGATCAGCAGTGGCACGCCGGAGCGAGACCGTATTTACGCCGTGGATGTTTCTGCGATCACGGCAGCAGAACTTGCGGACATGAACACCAACGGGTTCTACGTCTACGTTCGCTGGGCACTTCCGACGAGCGTTCCGACAGACAACGAATCATCCAATCGCGACTGGATCACTCTCGGAGTCAACTCTTGCCAGTTCACCATGAGCTTTGGTACAGATCCCAACGGTGCGGAAGGATCTGGATCATCCGGCCGCCTCGGAAGATTGCAGCGTGTCTAGACTGGTTCCATGCCAAGGACCAGTACCAAGACGTCACCACGCCCGAAGCTCGACCACATCCACAAGGACCTGCGGCACCTGGCCGTGCCGATCGACAGCGTCGCACCCTTCGCCCGCAACGCCCGCACGCACGACGACGCCAACGTCAAGGCCATCATGTCCTCGCTCGAGCGGTTCGGGCAGCGACAGCCGCTGGTGGCCCGCACCGGCGGCAAGGTCCTCACCGTCGGCCACGGCCGGGTGATGGCCATGCAGAAGCTCGGATGGACCCACGCGGCCGTGCTCTTCATCGACGAATCCGAGCAGGAGGCCATCGCCTACGGCATCGCCGACAACCGCACGGGCGAACTGGCCAAGTGGGACTACAAGCTCCTCTCGGCCCTGCTCGACGAGACCCCGCCGGAGCTGCAGGCCATGACGGGCTTCGAGCTTGAGGCGGTCCAGGAGCTGCACGAGAAGTACAACCCTCCCAAGGTCATCGAGGACGAGGCCCCGGCCCCGGCCGAGAAGGCTGTGAGCCGCACGGGCGACCTGTGGCTGATGGGCCGGCACCGCCTGCTTTGCGGCAGCTCGACCGACCCCAAGGACGTCGATCGGGTGATGGACGGCCAGAAGGCCGCCTTGGTCGCGACCGACCCGCCCTACCTCGTCGACTACACCGGCGAGCGCCCCAACGGCACGGGCAAGGACTGGACCGACAGCTACCGCGAGATCGACATCAAGGACGCTAACCAGTTCTTCCACGCGCTGTTCCAGAACGTCGTCCGGGTCATGGAGGCCAACGCCGCGATTTACTGCTGGCACGCCCACAAGCGCCAGAAGGAGATCGCCCAGATCTGGGAAGCCCTCGACATCCTCGACCACCAGCAGATCATCTGGGTCAAACCCTCAAGCGTCTTCGGCCGGGTCTTCTGGCACTTCCGCCACGAGCCGTGCATGATGGGATGGCGCAAGGGCAGCATCCCGAAGCACAACGGGGTCCACGACAAGAACAGCGTCTGGGACGACGTCCAGGGCCACGCCCGGCCGATCGACGAGATGACCCGCGAGGAGCTCATCGCCCACATCAAGGACAACTCCAGCGTGTGGGACCTGAACTGGGAGGGCAACAAGAACCGCCCCGTCGGGTACGAGCACCCGACGCCCAAGCCCGTCGAGATCTTCGCCCGCCCGATGCGCAAGCACACCGCCAAGGGCGCGATCTGCTTCGAGCCCTTCAGCGGCTCGGGCAGCCAGCTCTCGGCCGCCGAGCAGACCGGACGGGCCTGCCGGGCCATCGAGATCAGCCCTGTCTACGTCGACGTCGCCGTCCGCCGCTGGCAGGCCCTGACCGGCCTCGAGGCCACGCACGCCGGCACGGGCAAGACCTGGAAGCAGACCGCCAAGGCCCGGAAGGTGCCGATCGATGGCTAAGAAGAAGCACAAGACCAGGACCGACCCCGACGCCGACCTGACGCCCAAGATGCGGGCCTTCCTCGCCGCCTACAGCGAGACCGGATCGATCCCGGCCGCGGCCCAGATCGCCGGGTGCGAGCGGTCCACCCACCGCACGAGCTGGATGCAGAACGAGGACTATCGAAAGGCCTTCGCCGCCGCCAAGGAGGAGGCGATCGACGTCCTCGAAACCGAGGCGATCCGCCGCGCCACCCGCGGCACCGACCGCCCGGTCTTCCACAAGGGCAAGCCCTGCGGGACCATCCGCGAGTACAGCGACATCCTGCTGATCTTCCTGCTCAAGGCCGCCAGGCCCGAGAAGTACCGCGACAACCACAAGGTGGAGCACTCCGGCGAGATCCGGCACGTCAAGCTCTACGCCCACGAAGCACCCGTCGATCGCGTCTGATCGACACAACCCCATTGGGGTTACACACATGAAAAGCAAGAACGGCGATGCCCAGAACTTCCCGACCAAGTACGAGCCGACAAACCGCAACAGCGACGAGGCGCTCGCCCGCCGCTTCGCCCACCACCCGCCCAAGGGCGACCAGGCCGAGCGGTACTCGGCCATCCGCGGCAAACTCCGCGACACCGCCATCTTCTGCCGGGACATCACGCCCGAATCCCCCGAGCAGACCCGCGCGTTCAACGCCCTGCACGAGGCGATGATGCTCTTCAACGCCGCCATCGCCTGCAACGAGTGACCCGCCCGACCGCCCGCGCCCAATCGGCCGGGCGATCGATTCCCATGCCATGGCACGAAATCATCAACAAGGCGGGAAAACCGATCCGCGTCAAAGCGGACCGACTGTGCCGATACGCCAGGCCACCATTCCATCAGCCCGAGTACCGCGGGCCGAACAACCGACCCCTGTGCCGATGGTGCTGGAACGAGTGCCCGACGCCAAAGCGGACATGGTGCGGCCCGGAATGCCTACTTGAGTACCGATCGAACTTCGACTGGTCGAGCTGCCGAAGGCAGGTTGAGCAGCGCGACCACGGGATATGTGCGATCTGCGGCACCGACACGATCTGGCTCAAGCAGGTGCACCTCCACATCCGGAAAACCCGAGACAATCACGCCGACTGGCTCCGCCTCGGCCAGCGACTGAGCGGGCTTCGCGACATCGGACGCGACTGGTGGGAGGCCGATCACATCCACGCGCGGCACGACGGAGGCTCGGACCACCCAGAGAACCTGCGGACGCTGTGCATCCAGTGCCACCGGACCCGCACGAAGCAGCAGGCGACCGAGCGGTCCTTGCGACGCCGCCACTCCGCCACGCCAGGACTGTTCTCCACCTAATCTATGAGCGACGCTCGCACCGCCACACTCGAGCTGCAGGCCAAGCCCTACCGGCCGTACGGAGCCTGCCACGACGTCTGGAACTCCCAAGCGTTCGAGGTGCTGGTCGTCGGCCCGGCCGGCACGGGCAAGACCCGCAGCGACCTCGAAAAGATCTTCCTCGCCAGCGCGAAGTACGAGAAGTGCCGGTCGCTGATCGTCCGCAAGACCCGCGCCGAGCTCACCGAAACCGCCCTGCCCGAGCTGGAGGACCGGGTCTTTCCGCCCGACTGGCGGTCCTGGGGCGGCACGGCCAAGCGGCAGCAGCGGAGCGTCTACCACCTGCCCAACGGCAGCATCATCGCCCTGGGCGGCATGGACGACCCGATGAAGGTCCTGTCCTCGGAATGGGACCGCATTCTCGTCGTCGAGGCGGTCCAGCTCACCGAGGAAGACTACGAGATGCTGACCTCGCGATGCCGCAACACCGCGACCCCGTACAACCAGATCATCTGCGAGACCAACCCGCACGTCCCCAGCCACTGGCTCCTCAAGCGTGCCAAGGCCGGCAAGATGGAGTACTACACCTCCACGCACAAGGACAACCCGAAGCTCTGGGACGAGCGGGCGCTGCAATGGACGAAGTTCGGCCACCACTACCTGACGGTCGTGCTCGGGAACCTCACCGGCAGCCGGCGACGCCGCCTGCTCGAGGGCGTCTGGTGCGCCGACGAGGCCGCGGTCTTCGACAGCGAGATCCTCGAGCGGCACCTGCAGGACTACGCCAGGCCGGCCGACTTCCTGCTGGCCATCGGCCACCGGCTCGACGGCAAGGCCCGCGACCTCTCCCTCCGCGCCCGCAATCTCAAGGACATCACCGTCCGCAGGGTCAGGCCCGACGACACCCTGCAGCAGCTGCAGAACCACCTGCAGTGGTGGGGCGATCTGGAGAAGGACCCCAAGACCGGCACGCTCCGCCCGCCGCAGGACCGGGTATACATCATGGCGGCCGACGTTTCCAACGGCACCGGCAGCTCCAACAGCGTGATCGCCATCCGCGACCGGAACACCCGGCACAAGGTGGGGGAATGGGTCAGCGGCACGGTCAGCCCCCGCGGCCTCGGGCGCGCCATGGCGATGATCGGGTACTGGTGCGGAGGGCTCAAGGGGTGCGCCTACGCGATCTGGGAGGCCAACGGCCCCGGGCAGTCGACGGGGAAGGTGCTCGCCAGGGCGCTGCGGTACCCGCTGCTGCACCGCCGCACGCTCGGCGCCGACGAGAGCTTCGAGACCTCGACCGACCGGCTGGGATGGTGGAACAACCCGCAGACCAAGCGCGACGCGGTCGAGCTCCTCCGCGACGCCTACGCCAACGAGGAGATCCTCAACCCGAGCAAGCAGGCGATCGAGGAGGCCATGCAGTGGGTCCGGTACCCGAGCGGGGCCATGGGGCCCGGCCACCTGCAGGACGAGTCGAGCGAGGCCAAGGCGACCCACGGCGACCGCGTCGTCGCCGACATGCTCAGCGAGGTGGCGATGGGGATCGACCTGCCGACGCCCAAGCCGAGGCCCAGGCCGAACACACCGGGCTTCGAGACCCTCGAGGAGGACATGGGCGAGATCAACGACCCAGACGCCGACGACGAGATCGAGTATTGACAGGCCGGTGCCGCATTGGTACCATGACGGTCCTCGCAGGCGGGTGGGGATTACAGAAAGGTGGATGACATGGCAGTATCAGCAGATCGAATCCCGTGGACGGAGTGGTCTCTCTGGCGGCGGCGGTTGCGTTCGTCGCTCTCCACGATCGCCTGACGTCCTGATATCATCGGGGCATGAACCGCGAAACCATCACGCCGGCCGGGCTCCGAGGCGAGGGGCAGATCGGATACCGCCAGATCGACGGCCTGCGGGACCAGCGGCTCGTCGCCTACGAAGTCGCCAAGGGCCGGCACTACATGCGCCGCCGGTCCAACACCATGGCCGACCTCAAGGCCGAGCGTCAGCCGGTCAACCTGACCCAGCAACAGTGGCGCACGCTCATCCCGTTCCTGACGATCAGCACGCCGCAGGCCGACGTCACGCCGCGCCGCAGCGAACTGGACTTTGAGGCGGGCATCCGCAAGGCCATCCTCGACCAGGACAGCGAACGGATGAACCTCGACGAGGTGTACCAGGACGCCGCCACCGAGGCGATCTTCAGCGGGATCGCCTTTACGATCAACGGCATCAAGGCCGGAGGGGAGACCTACCTGTCCAAGGACCGGCGGATCGACATCGGGCAGGAATACACGCGGCTGATCGACATCGACGACGTCTCGCTCGACCCGATGGCCAGAACGATCCCGGAATGCCGGTTCATCGCGCACAGGTACACCGTCGCCCGGCAAGACGCCATCAACGCGATCGCCCAGGGCGTCTACGGCGCCACGCCCGAGCAGTACGAAGACGGGATGCTCCCCAACCCCAACATTGCCACGCCGCAGGAAGCCGAGGAGATCTTCACGGCCATGCAGGCCCTCGAGCACTACGGCCGGCACACCACGCGCGTCGACGACACCGACGCCGACCGGGTCTACAGCGGCACTCGCCTCGACGAGACCGTCTGCCTCTGGGACTTCGTCCTGTACATTCACGGCGAGGTCTGGATCGCCACCCTTCCGGCCAACCCCGGGATCGCCGATCCGTTCCCGCCGAGCCAGCCCTACGCCGGAGGCGACGAGAAGTTCCTGGCGTTCTACCGATGGCGAGGACCCGAGAGCGGTCCGATCAACACCCTGACGTTCCTCCGCGTCCCGTTCAACAAGATCCCGGTCGCCCTCGAGCAGATGCAGCGGGACCTCGCGGAGGTCAGCGACCTGATCGCCAACAAGGTCGTCCGCCAGCTGCTCCGCACCAAGATGCTCACCGTCTACGACGGAACGGCCGAGGACATGGCGATGGCCATGCGAAAGAGCCCCGAGGGCGGGTACATCCGCGGCAACCCCAAGAGCGTGAGCCAGGTGAAGGACGGCGGGCTCCTGCCCGACATGATCCCGGGCGCCCAGTTCTTCAGCGACCAGTGGCAGAACGCCACCGGCAACCTCGCGATGGCCGCGGGCTCCGGGGACATCGGCAAGACCGCGACGGCCTTCGAGGGCCTGATGGGACGCGTGCAGGGCTTCCTCGACTTCCTCCGCTCGCGCGTCGAGAAGTGTGCCACCGCCGACATGCGGGTCCGGGCCTGGTTCCTCGCCAACCACCCGATGCTCAAGCGGAAAGTCCCGTACACCATCGGACAGGGATCGTCCGCGATGACGACCGACATCATGGTCGCCGGCCCGAACGCCCAAGTGCTCGACGGCGAGGCCGACCACATCCTCGAGGGCGAACACGAGGACTTCGACATCAAGGTCCGGGCCTACTCGATGCAGTACACCAACCCGGCGATCCAGGCCCAGCAGCTCATGGAGTTCACCTCCACCGTCCTCCCCGCGATCATGCAGCTCGCCGGCGCCGGGCTTGACGCCCGCATGCTCATCCGCACGCTGGCCCGCAAGCTCAACGAGCCCACGCTGGAGAACCTGCTGCCCGACCCGCTTATCCAGCAGATGCAGCAGCAGCAGGCGATGATGCAGCAGCAGGTGGACCAGGACCCGAGCGGCCAGGGACTGAACCAGAACCCAAGCGACGCCGGGCCGGCGGGACGACGACTGCCGGGCGGCCGAACATCACCGCGACCGATGGACCAGCCCCAGCCGATGCGCATGGGGCCGCGGACCCCCTCGTTCGCCGCCTGACCAAGGAGAGCCCATGGGACGGATCATCAGCAAGGTCGCCAAGATCAAGTGCGGCTGCGGACACACGGGAGACCACACGTTCTGCGAGAGCGAGAACTGGGAGACCCCGTGCCCCAAGTGCGGGAAGAAGCACAACGTCGACGGCACCCGCGGCAAGCGCCTGCAGGACTTCGGCGGCAACCGGCGATTCAGCGGGGACGAGCAGTTCAGCGTGACCGAGGGCTTCCACCCCAGCGAGGTCGACTTTGCCCGCCGCAACATGCCCAAGACCGGCCACTGCATCATGGACAACGGCATGGTCCGATTCCGAGACCGATCGACCCAAAAGGCGTTCATGCGCGAACAGTCCGCCCTCAAGGCCCGCATGGGCATCGAAGACTGATCGGGTGTAGACTTTCACCAAGGAGCCCACGCACATGCCAAGCGAGAACGCGACCGACGCACGCCAGGCCGTCATCGACCGCCTGAACAACACCGACCTCTCCGCGCTCAAGCACGCCGAGGACGAGCACGCGCCCAAGGACCTCGAGCTCGACGCACAGGACGACACCGAGACCGACGCCGAGCAGCCGGAGACCCCGGACGAGCCGGACCAGCAGGACGAGCCCGACGGCGACGAAGAAGGGACCGACGCCGTCGAGGGCATCCGCCAGGAGCTGGCCGAGCTCAAAGAGCGACTGGAACAGCAAGCCACCACCCCGGGAGGGACCGGCGCGTCGCCTGCGGGCGCGCCGGCCCAATCGGCCTCCAAGGCGTTCTCGAACGTCCGGGCCAAGCTGGAGAAGGCCAAGACCGAGTGGGGGACGCTCGTCGAGGAGACCGGCCTCGAGGACCTGCTCAACGAGCTCGAGCCCCTGGTCGGCACGATCGAGACCCTCAAGAAGTCGGCCGAGGAGATCAAGGTCCGCGAGGCCCAGGAGCTCGCCCAGCGGTCCCAGGAGGCCGTGTCGTTCGTGCACCAGGCGTTCGACAAGATGGCCAAGGCCAACGCCGAACTGGGCCGCCTGATCGGCGGCAACGGCGCCCGCGCCACCAAGAGCGAGCTGGAGCTTCGGCAGGTGATCCTCGCCGAGGCCCAGGTCGAGCAGGAGCGATCGGCCCGCCTGTCGGGCGGGAAGAAGACCCTGAGCGACGAGGAGGCCCTGCAGAAGGCCGCCGGGATCGTCTTCAAGGAGCGGACCGGCAAGGCCCTGTACCTGTCCACCGGCGAGCGGCTCGCCCTCGATCGCGGCCGGATGGTCACGCCCAGCCGGGGAGGAACGACCGCCGCGCCCACGACCGACACCGCCGAGGCCGGCCGCCAACGGGCCACCGCCAACGTCGAGCAGTACCTGCGATCGCGGGGTGGGTGATGCACGAACTGCACGGACTCATCGGAGAATCGCCACGGGTGGTCCACGCGATCGCCACCCAGACCCGCGACGAGAAGGGCCTGCCCACCTACGTCATTGTCGCGTTCATCCGCAACAGCGTGCCCGAGGCCCGGTGCGCCCTGGCCGAGAGCGAGGCCAGCGTGCACGACGCCGCCAAGGGCCTCAAGGACACCCTCTCGAAGTTCGGGATCGAGTGGAACGGGCAGTTCCGGTTCTGCACGCCCGAGGAGCTCGCCAAGCTCAAGGCCGAGGCACAGCCGCCGCCCGGCCCGATCGTCGCCTCTTGACCCGAGAGTGCCGCACCCTGTAGACTTGCAGCGACAGAAATCCCTGAGTAGACTTACAACCGACGGGCCACAGCAGGACACGCGGCCCGACCCAGCGGCTTCACTTGGTGGTGGAGAAACTGGATGACCCATGCCAGGCGTCACGATCAACTCGCTCGGTGACCTCCTCAACTCCACCCTGCCCGACCTGCCCAAGACGTTCACGGACACGCTCCGCCAGACGGACTACGTCCTGACCCGCCTGTTCTACACCCAGTTCAAGCGGAGCAAGACCGGCGGCAAGTGGTACGAGAAGCGGATCCGCATCGCGGCCAAGACCACCTTCCAGTTCGTGAACCTGTACGAGCCGACCGGCCAGCTGCACGAGGACCTCATGGTCGTCCAGCGGACCGACTGGGCGCACTGGCAGGAGAAGATGGTCTTCGACGACCGCGAACTCGACATGAACTCGGGCGCCGCCCGGATCATCGAGCTCATGGAGGAGCAGCGAAGCGGCTCATACGAGGCGATCTTCAACGGCATCGAGGACGGCCTGACCCAGACCCCGCTGAACTCCAGCGACCTCAAGAACATCGCCGGCCTGCCCTACTGGGGCCTGACGCTCGAGGCCAGCACCGCCGACCCCGAGGGCGGATTCAACGGCAAGACCGTGTTCTTCCGCGACGGCACGACCTCGACCACGCGCGCCAACGTCGACCTGTCGAGCGCGAGCAACGCCCGCCTCCGCAACTTCGTCGGCACCTACAGCGGGTACGCGGATACCGCGTTCTTCAACCTGCTCCGACGGGCCATCACCCGGACGAACTTCGGCACGCTCATGCAGCTCGAGGGCGAGAAGCCCGCACCGACCACGAGCGGCAACTGCTACCTGCTCGCCAGCCACGACATGAACGACCAGATCGTCGAGCGGATCAACCGCGGCCCGGACGACCAGCAGGGCGACGTCGAACGGTTCGATCAAGCGAAGTTCAACGGCATCAAGTTCCTCCGCGTCCCGACCATCGGCTCCCTGAGCTACAACCCGATCTGGGGCGTCAAGACCGCCAAGACCTACGGCATCGTCCTCAAGGACCGCTGGATGAAGGAAGGCAAGGCGATCAACGACCAGTCCACGCCGGAGACCTGGGTGGTCCCGATCGTCGGCACCTGCAACCTCACGTGCGACGACCCGCGCTCGGGCATCTTCTGCCTGCACACGGTCCGCTAAACCGGCATCTCCCTCCTTAGGGCCACGGGGCTCACGACCCCGCGGCCCATTGACCAAGACGACCACCACGCGGCGCCACGCCGCAGATTGCAGAGGACCCCATGTCATTCGCCACGCGAGTCGCCGGCTCCCCGAACCCGCACCAGCAGGAGTACTACTACACCGGCAAGAACATCCACGCGACCAGCGGGAGCCGGACGGCCAACACGACCGACCTGCAGGTGGGCGACGTCCTCGCACTCGACCCGTTCGGCCACGACAAGGGCCGCGGATACGACCTGGCCAACCCCACGGCCAACTACCTCAGCCAGCCCCTGTACGTCGTCACGGCAATCAAGACCAACGCCAACGGCGACGCCGCGACCCGCGGAGGCACGGTCATGGCGGTCCCGCTCGCGAAGGGCCTGACCGACGCGATCCAGTGCAACGTCAACGCAACAGCGACGGCAGGCGTCACCACCCTTGGACCGACAAACATGGCATCAGCCAGTGTTAACCAGCGGTACCTTGTTGACATTGACCCGACGCTGACCAACTCGACAAACGAGACCATCAAGCAGATCAAGGCCAAGGCCATGGAGACATCGAGCTCCGGCACGGCCGCGATCCGCTGGGTCTGCCCCGTCTGATTCCTTCGCTCCTTGAGCATGGGGGCCGCGGCAATGTGTGTGCGGCCGCGGCCCCTGTCATTTTCCGGCCATGAACCCCGCAGGCGAAACAACCCTCGGCGACCTGATGCTCACGCTCGCCGAGCGGATGGGGTTGCACAAGGTGCCGTCGCAGGCCGACAACCGCAGCCAGCTCCCCGACGACCCCAACCTCCGCGACCGCCTCAAGAGGGCGATCAACAACGGACGCGAGGAGGTCTACAGGCGAATGGCCACCGCCTGGTGCTTCAAGCCCGTCCTGTCCATCACGACCGACCCGACCGGGGCCTCGGCCGCCAACGTCGGCGGAGACCCGTCGATGTACCGGCTCCCGTTCAACGTGCACGGCATCGCCGTCGGGCAGTGGAACTGGCGGCTCGCCGGCCAGACCGGGTACGGCGGCACGATGCAGCAGCGACACCCGAGCGACATCCTCGCCCTGCACGCGTCCGCCGCGAGCGGCACGAGCCGACCCGTCGCGATGGCGCTGACGCAGACCCAGCTCTCGAACCCGAGCGAGCCCTCGAGGCGAACCGCCAGCGTAGTGCACGTATGGCCGACGCCGGATCAGGCGTACGTGATCGAGGGACAGGCCCGCGTCATGTACGCCCCGATGACCGAGCTCAGCGACCTCGAGCCGATGGGCCAGCAGCACAGCCAGACGATCGTCACCGCGGGCGAGCGGGACTTCAAGCTCAACCACCCCGACATGCAGAAGCGGCAAGAGATCGAGGAGCGGTTCGCCCAGCAGGTCGCCCTGTCGATCGAGCTCGACAACGAGCAGCGCCCGCAGACGATCGGCATCGGATTCGACCCCGACGCCATCAGGCAGTCGCAGAAGTACGCGCCGGTCTGGCCAACCCAGGCGGCTATTGTTACGCACGTCAACGGCATCAGCGTCCTCTAGCAGGACAGAGCAGGAGAACACCATGGGCGCCTGGGGCTCAAACATCAACGAGGCACTCCGAGACTGCGCTCCGGACGAGGGCGTTCGGCTCGACCTTCCCGTCGACCTCAACCACCTGATCGGATCGGCGGGCAACGTCTGCACCACCACGACCACGCCCAAGCGCGTGCTCTCGAGCGACCAGACGATCATCCAGTGGGACGCGTCGAGCTCGGTCGCGGCCTACGTCCACACACGCCTCCCGTACAACCTGGCCAAGACGGCCAAGCTGACGGGCAAGGTGCTCTTCGCCGACCTCCGCCTCGCGCTTCGAATGAAGTCCGCGGGCGCGACAGACTCACCGGCCCTGACCGTGACCGCCAAGGCCCGCGGGGCCGGCGGAGCGATCAAGGCGACCTTCACCGCGGTCTTCACCCCTCCCGCCGCGCCACCGAGCACCAGCCCGGACTACACGACCTACGCCGCGAGGTACGCCACCACCAACGCGGTGAGCGGGCTCGCCGCCGACGCGGCCAACCCGAAGGACTACGTCTTCAGCTTCAAGGACGTCAGCGGAACCGGACCCGTCTACCTCGAGCCCGGCGACACGATCGACATCAAGATCGTTCCCGGCGCCCACACCACCGACGCGATCACGCTATGGGACGTCCGGCTCTCCGCCGGACTCAACGCCTGCAACACCGAGCGGCTCGAACGCTCGTAACCAAGTCTGCTGCTTTTCACCAACGCGAGTCGGCCATGGGGGCCGGAGGAACACCCCTCCGGCCCTCTGGGGTTTTGATCCATGAAGACCCGAGCACAGCTGCCATTCCGAGGCGCCAGCAACAACAGCGCGTTCTACGACGCCAAGTCGCCATTTGCACCGGCCAGCAGCCTGCGAAACGTCGTCCGGCACGACGTCACCAAGGACCGCCCCCGCATCGGCACGCGGGCGGGCCTGAGCGAGTACTTCAGCGGCACGTTCGGAAACGGGGCGTTCGTTCAGGGGTGCGGGATCGTCAGCCGCGGCCGGACCGCGTCCGGATTTACGCTTGGAGAGCGGACCAACCTGCCCAACACCAACGGCTCGGCACGCACGCAGGGAGCCGTGACGGGAAACATCTGGCGACGCGCACAAAACTGGGGTCTTTCCGGGTACACCTACGAAGACGTCACCGCGAGCGGCCCATACTCCGACACCGGCGTGAACACCTCGCCGAACAAGAACGTCAACGCGATCGCCCGCAGCCCGGACGGCACGAAGATCATCACCGGGAAGTCCTACGTGGACGGGCTCGGGGAGCAGGTCGCCCGAATCACCTGCCGGAACGCCACCACGATGGCGGTCATCTGGTCCAAGCGCATGGACGACACGGGCATCCTCCGGTTCGTCAACAAGATCCTCGTCACCGACGACTGGGTTCTGGTATTCACCAACCACTTCATCCGCATATTCAGATTAAGCGATGGAGCCAACGCGCCGGCAGGCCCGAGCGTGTGGGGCTTCAACGGGTGGTCGAGCGAGGCGATCGACGGGTGCCTTACCTCGGACAACCGCACCCTGTACGCGCTGTTCCGGGGCAGCAACGTCGGGGCCACGCTCGCCAGCGGGGTCGAGGTGACATCCGGCCTGACCGCGCGGCACTTCCGATCTGGCGTGATGAAGCTCACAGTCGCGACCGCCGCGCAGATCACCGCCGGAACCGCCACGCAGATCCTGTCGCAATCGACCCTTGGCACCGGCCTGTCCAGCGGAGCGACCTACTACGAGGCGACCCACAGATACCTTCGATTCAGCGAGGTCCTCCCATGGGCGCCAAGAGGAGCAGAGCCGATCGGCATCGCCCTGATGCCATCCAACGGG
>CAZEVN010000049.1:0-4819 GCA_964515145.1 uncultured Enemella sp. | reverse complement strand
CCATCCAACGGGTTTGCCGTGATCCACGCCAACCAGGCATGGGGACCACGCGCCACCGCCGGCACCGGATACGCCCCGCCCGACGGCACCTCCGGATATAAGACCCTCTCGGTCTTCACCGCCGCCGGAGCCCTCGACTGGTGGGCCGACACCGACAGCCGGATCGACGCGGCCGACTCGAGCGGCTTCTACAACGACATCGAGGACCCCACGCTCCTGGCGATCGACGCCGACGACGACGGGAACGTCTACGTCGCCGGCCGCCGAACCAAAGACACCCCGGACGCCGACGGAACGAGCGTGTGGGCGTCGAACCGATACGGAGACTACCTCTGGGACCAGGACATGGGCCAGACGGGCTCGAACGCCATCCGGGCCGTCAGGGTCCTGCCGGGAAGCAAGAACGTGGTGGTGGGCGGAGACCGGAACACCGCATGGACCGGCTCCGGCGGAGCCAACGCCCACCTTTGGGAGCTCAATAAGATCGACGGCTCGATCGTTCGCAGCGCCGACCTCGGGGCCGCCGCGAGCGTTCTGGACGTCGACGCCTTCTCGGACAACACGATCGTATTCGGGACCGACTTCGTCTAAACTCACGCAGCGGAGCCGACCATGCCATATCGCAAACGCATCGAACGACACGCCACGACACTGAGCAAGAACATAACCATCGCCATCATCGCATGGGCGGCCGTTGGTGTGGCCGCCGCCGCCGCGATCCTCGCCATGACGGCATGCGAGGCGTACACCAGGACCACCGGCGGCACGGCCGAAGCGACCAGCCGAACGGCCACGACCAAGGTGCAGCTGATCGCGCCCAAGCCCAGCCCCGCCACGACCACGCGCAGGATCATCCTGCGACCACCGCCACAGGAGCCGCCATGTCCCGCCCACGCACCATCGCCCTCACCATCCTCGCCGTCCTCGCCTGCCTCCCCCTGAGCTCCCTTGCCCAGACCGGCGCCCCGCGGCCGCTGACCCCGGAGGAAACCCGGCAGCTGATGGAGGCCGGATACTCGGCGTTCGCCGAGACCACCGTCACGGAGAACACCGCCGGAGCGGCCGGACCATCCGCCGAGGCCCGCGGGGACAAGACCGCACAGGAAGTCAGCGGGACAGCGCCGACGCTCGCCCTCCCGGGCGGGATCGCCGCCAGCGGAGGCGACACCAAGACCAAGCAGTCGGCCCAGATCAGCGCGCCGCCATGGGTGCTGATCGCCCTCGCCCTCGGCGGGATCGGCCTGATCGCCGCCGGAGCGATCAAGGCGACCAAGAAGCCCGTGCCGGAGTTCGACACCGCCGTCGGCCTCGCCGCCGCCGGAGCCGTGTGCATCGTGGTAGCGATCTATCCGGCCATGGCCATGCTGCTGGCCGCCGCCGCCGCCTGCGTCGTTGTCCCGCACTTCCTGCCCGACAAGGAGAAGCAGAAGCTGTCAAGCGCGTTCGACGCGGCCGTCGACGGGCTCGCCGCCGCCAACGCGCCGATGGCGCTCGCATCGGTCTCGAGCCAGGCGACCGCCGAGGACAAGGCGATCATCGAGGAGCGCGCCGCGAAGAACGGAAACCCCATATCGCTCAAGTAAATCTGGTAGCATCTCCCCAGACCTTCAGAACCACCCTACAGGAGCGACCATGCACATCGAACTCGCAGCCCTTCTCCTGACCATGGTCGCGATGC
Source organism: uncultured Enemella sp. (assembly GCA_964515145.1). Lineage (GTDB taxonomy): Bacteria > Actinomycetota > Actinomycetes > Propionibacteriales > Propionibacteriaceae > Enemella. The sequence goes on along the minus strand of CAZEVN010000049.1, from coordinate 3,141 downwards.
TCACCACGGCCATCTGGACCGTCGCGGGCATCAGGACCTCGAGCACGAAACTGGCCATCGAGATCCGCCACCTCGCCGAATCCAACGAACGTCTCGCCAAGGCCGTCGACGGCCACGACAACCACATCAACAACCACGAAACACGGATCTCCCTGCTCGAGCAGCGAGCGGGAATGAAGCAACGGAACTGAGCACGCGATGGGATGGGCCGCCGACAACGCCGGATGGACGCAGACCGGCACGCCGAGCGCACCGGAAACGTGGAAGTTCTCCACCGCCATGCCGGGCCAGGGATCGCTCGTGCTTGGGATGGTGGACCCTTCCAAGCCCGTCGGGATCCGGATCTACGGCAGCGACCTGCTCGACACCTGCTACGAGATCATCGCCGACTCCGGCACCGGCGGAGACATCCTGATCAGGAAGATCACGCTCGGGACGGCCGGCAGCACGCTCGCCAGCGCGGCCCACGGGCTCTCGGACGGGGACAACTACCGGCTCGAAATCAGGTGGATCAACGGCACCATATCGGTGTACCTCAACGGATCGACCACCGCCCTGACGAGCTACGCGACATCCAACGACCTCGGACACCTCTCCGGATTCGGATTCTCCACCGAGGACGACGGCGCCAAGGTCGCGAGCGCCGACCTGTACCTACTGACGCAGACCTTCAGCACGCTCGCGGACGTCGCATGGTGGGTCGCGGGCGGCACGCTCTACGCCAGCGACTCGGGCCGGGGAGGCGCACGGGCGATCGGAACATTCTTCGACCCGTCGGTCCGGGTCATCGGCGCCGAACTGCGGCAGCAGGCGTTCATCGTTGACGGAACTAGTTGTGTGAAGTTCGACGCCGTCCAGATGGCCGCCGAGCTCTTCCAGCTCACCGCCGGAACGATGCCCGGCCAGACCGCCCTCAACACCCCGCTCGGCCGCACCACCGCCAAGGTGGCCCTGGCGTTCAACGACCGCCTGCTGTTCCTCAACGAGCAGCTCACCAAGGCCAGCCGGATCGGCGACGAGACCGACCTCGACACCGCCGCGGACGCGGACGACATCGGAAAGGCGTTTGTGTTCCAGACCGGCGGTCCGGGGCAGGTCGGGGAACTGCTGGTCGGTGGGTACTCGGCGACCAAGAACCGACTGCTGCTGTGGGGGCGCAGGAGTATCTGGGAGATGACCGGGGACCCCGTGTACGGATCCGAGGTCACGAGACTCAGCGACGACATCGGAGGCACCGGCCCAAACAGCGTCTGCGGGGTCAGCGAAGGATCCGTCCTCCTGCACACCGACGAGGGACTGGCGATCGTTCCGGCGGGAGGAAACCCCGTCTATCTGAGCCGGGACGTCCTGACCGACTACCTCCAGATCGACAACGCCGTCGACGCCTACCTGGTCTCGATGGTCCGGGACATCAAGCGGCACGGCACATGGGTGTTCATGACGCCCAGCGACGGCACCACCGCGGGCCTGCACATCTTCTACGACGAGCGAACCGGACGGTTTGACCCGGGAGGCGGAGGGTTCTGGCCGATCGTCCTCGGCGACGCCACGATCGAGCCGACATGCGCCATGCGATACCAGGGCGAGGTGGTGATCGGCACCCGGAACGGGAAGATGCTCTTTGTCGACTCCGGCGCGACCGACGACGACGGAACGGACTTCGACCACCAGCTCGCCGTGAACATGGTCGCCAACGACCCCGGAGAGGCGAACGTCCTGCTCTACGACTTCGAAGCCATTACGGGCATCGGCTCAGACGACATCACGATCACGCTCACCGGCGGAGAGACACCCGAGCGGGCCTACGACGCGACCGGATGGACCCTGTGGACCGGCACCATGACGGGCATCCGCGAGAGCTTCTACACATCAGTGTCGGCGCCGGCCATCGTGATGACCATCAGCGGCACCGGCACGAGGTACGCCCTCGAGGCGGTCACCGCGAACTACGGGCTCGAGCCGCTCATCAAGCACAAGCTCAGGCCGGCCATCACCCCCGCCGCGCCGTGCGGGCCGGACGCGACCACGCCCGTCGACACGGACCCGGGACCGGACGGAGGCCCCGGGCCAGGAGGCGACGACGGAGACACGTGCATCGCCTGCTCGGCGTTCATGGCGGCCAACTCGACCACCAACATCGACGGCAAGGACTACTACCTCCTCGGAACCGGACCGACCGTCGAGGACGCCCTGGCGGCCGCCCAGGACGAATACGACTCGTTCTTTGCGGGCAGCAACGTCTGCGACATTCCGACCTTCGGCAGCGCCGTCATCTACGCGCTGGAGGAGTTCACCGTCGGCCCAGAGACAACCATCAGCGAGCTCGGAACCGCGACCGACGTCCGCGAGACTTTCCCGACCGCCACATCCCCCGACTACATCGCCGTGTACAGCGTGTTCATCAGCTGCGAAGACAACCTGCTGGCCTAATGACCACACCAGCCCCCAAACCCCCGATCGACGTCGCGATTCCCGCCAACGCCGGCGACCCGGCACAGGTGCGACAGTTCGCCCAGCAGATCATCCGGTCGATCCAGCAGCACGCCTGGGACGCCAGGATCACCGCCGGGGACGAGGCGGCCAACGTCCGCAGGGTGACGATCCAGCTCGTCAACCGGAGGAGGGAGGCGATCAAGGCCCGCGTCCCGATCACGGTCCTGATCGCGACGACGCAGAGCGGAACTCCGACCAACAGCCAGACCGCGAGCGTGAACGCCGGCACGCTCTACGCCACATACACCACCAACGCCGCCCTGCTGATCCTGACCGACGCCGATGGTAAGATAGAGCTGGACGTGACGGTCGCCGGCGCGGCGACCAGGTGGGTCACGGCGGTCGTGCCAGGATGGGCGGCCGAGACCTCGTTCGACTGGACCGCCTGACGCCGGAGCGACCCATGCCCATCGACCCCCTCTCAATCGGACTGACCGCCGGAGGCGGCATCGCCAGCGCCATCGGTGGGATTTTTGGATCCAACTCCTCCAGCCGCGCCGCCCGCACCCAGCGACAGGCCCAGAAGTTCAACACCGCCTACGGCAGCCACCTGCTCAACACCGCCGCCTACGGCATGCAGGGCTCCGCGTTCCTCGGAAAGCTCGCCGACGCGATCCAGTACGCCGTTGACCACGGCGACCAGGGGCC
>CAZEVN010000048.1:22589-24683 GCA_964515145.1 uncultured Enemella sp. | reverse complement strand
ACCGTCCCCTCCGCCACCCCCGTTCGGTCGGGGCGGCCGGCCGGGGAAGGCCGTGCGGCCCGAGCGCTCCACACGGCCGGCCACCGCGTCGGCGTTCCCCAAGAACTGGGCAGGTCCCTTCTTCAGGTCCTGTCTCGGCAAGCTGGTCACCGGTGTGGTCGCCACGTTTGTTGCCGGCGTCATCATCACGCTCATCGGCGTCTTCGACAGTGACCGTTCAGGCCGTGACGGCACGAGCACGACCGCAACCCGCACGCCCAGGTGTGACGCCCTGCCCCAGGAACCGATCGAAGCCGGATGGCGGGCGATGGCCAGCCTCTGGCCCAGGGCTTCGTTCGAGGTGCCCCCGGAGAGTTTCGCCTTCCGTCCCGAACTCCGCACGGGTCTGGACCCCATCGAATACTCGGACCATCTGAGTCGCACGGAGTGCCTCAATCTCTACACCGAGTCCTGCACCGAAGCCCCGCTCGGCGGGGGTAGCGTCGGATTCCTGTCCTATTCGGGCACCGTCCGCGACCGGGGAATTTCTGCAGCTGCCGAAGAAATCGCCCTGGCGATGACCGCCGACGCCCCCGTGCCTCGCCCGACCTATCGCACCCACAAGTCCTGGGGCGACCTCGTCGTCGCCTCGTCCAGTGTCGAATTCGAGACCCCGACACCGCAGCGGTCATGCCGCGCTCCGCGCGTACGCATCACTGTCGCAGCCATGGAGATGCGCAACGACCGGACGGCGTACCTCCTCTTCACCAGCCTCCAGGGCATCGACAACGCGATGACACCGGAGCTCGAGGAGCGCATCATGCTCACGATGCGGCCGCGCTGACTAGGATCGCGTGCGTGACGGAGGAGCGAGGGCGACGATGAGTCCGCGAATCGGAGTGCTGTCGCCCGACGGCTCGCGCGAGGGGTACGCCGAGCGCGCCGTGGAACTGTGTGGCCTGACCCCGGTGCGTCTGGACGCCGCCGCGCCCGATCTCGATGACGTCGATGCCGTGCTAGTGCTCGGTGGGAAGGTCGACTCCCCGGTGGTCGCCGAGGTGGTTGCGAAGGCGGGCAGAGGGCTTCCGGTGCTCGGCGTCTGCGATGGATTCCGGCTTCTCTGCGAAGCCGGTGTCCTGCCCGGACGGCTGGAGAGGAACGAGTCCGGGCGGTACGCCTGTGTCGACCAGCGCGTGCAGATCGTGACGAACGACACCGTCTGGACCGCGGCGACAGAGCCGCCCTCGGAGGTCACGCTCGTCGTGAATACCGGCGCCGGTCGCTTCGTGGTCGATGCCGACACAGCGCAACGACTCGCCGACGCGGACCAGGTCGTGGCCCGGTATATCGGTGGCGACCCGACCGGCTCGACCGCTGACATCGCCGGGGTCACCAACGCTGCCGGCAATGTGGTCGGCCTGCTGCCCGACCCGGCCCTCTGCGTCGATGACCTCACCGGCCCGAGTGCCGACGGCCGCGCGTGCTTTGCGAGCGTGAGCCGGTTCCTGTCGCTGACCAGGCGCTGAGCTTCCCGGGGGTTACGGTCGATCGGTGAAAGCATTCCGCATCGTCGGTCGCGCGTTTCTCGTCATCGCCCTCGCCTGTGCGATCGGGCTCGGCTGGAATCTGCGGCCCAACAAATATGAGGGCTTGATCCAGACCACAGGCACGGTGGTGGAGCATGCCTATCACCGCACCTATGACCGGGACGGCCGCCACTGGAATGACTCCTGGGCGGTCGTCGTGCGATTTTCCGATGAGACCGGTGCGGAGCGTGAGGTCGAATCCCTGAGCCGGACCAGCAATCCGGACCCCATCGGCGCGCAGGTCGACGTGCGCTATCCGCCGGGACAGCCCGACAGGGTCCAGGTCGGCACGGACTCGTTTTTCTGGGTCCTGTTCCTCGGCATTTGGACATCGGTTCTCACCGTCCTGGGCATCGCCTTCACGGTGGCCGGGCGTGTCCCCCGAAAGGTGCCGACAGCCGACAGGAAGCGTGGATTCACCGGCGAGGACAAGAGTGAGCCCACGTTCTCCGAGCCGCCGCTCGACGAATTCCGGCCGGACGCTGACCCGCCGGAGGGCGGGTGGCCACGGCGGTCCTAGCGGATGGCG
>CAZEVN010000048.1:0-22489 GCA_964515145.1 uncultured Enemella sp. | reverse complement strand
CCGAGCCCCGGCCCTTCGCCCGGCCCGACTGGATCGATGCCGTGAACGCCGACGATGCCGACCGCCTTCCGCGTGACAACACACCCGAGGCCCAGCGGGCACTGCTGCTGCGAGTCGTCGCTTCCGCTGCCCTGTGTGACAAGTCGTGGGTGACGGACCAGTTCGATCGCTATCTCGGTGGGCACACGGTGCTCGCCCAGCCCGAGGACGCGGGGATGATCCGGTTCGGCGACCGTGCCGGCCTCGCGCTCACCCTGGATTCCAGCCCGCGGATGGCCGCGCTCAATCCCTATCTGGGCGCCCAGCACGCGCTCGCTGAGGCGTACCGGAATGTCGCCGCAACCGGCGCCCGCCCCCTCGCCATCGCGACCCACCTGACCGCCGGGGACCCCGAGGATCCGCAGGCGATGTGGCAGTTCGTCGAGATGGTGCTGGGGTTGGTGGACGGGTGTGGCGAGTTGGGTACGCCCGTGGCGGGCCGGTCCGGCTCGTTCGCCCGTGGCACCGGAGAAGCCACGACACTGCCGACGCCCCTCGTCGCCATGGTCGGCGTACTCGATGACGTCGCGACCCGAACACCGATGGGTTTCGCCGAGCCCGGGGACGAGATCTGGCTGCTCGGCGAGACCCGCGAGGAACTCTCGGGCACCATCTGGGCCGAGGTGGCCCACTGCGGGCATCTGGGCGGTATGCCGCCACGCATCGACTTCGCCGCCGAGAAGTGCCTGGCAGCGCTGCTCGCCGAGGCCGCTCGCGAGCGGGTCCTCGCCTCGGCCCACGACCTGTCGGACGGCGGGCTCGCGCAGGCGCTCGTCGAGTCGTGCCTGCGGCGCGGCTTCGGTGCCGAGGTGGACCTGGGCGGGGGAGACCCGACCGTCGAGTTGTACGCCGAGTCGACCGCCCGGGTGCTGGTTTCCCTCCCCGGCGAGCGGGTCGGGGAGCTGCGAGCCCTGGCCGAGAAGCACGACGTGCCCCTGCGCCGGCTCGGGTCTGTTGCCAGGAACGGCGAGGAAGCGGCGTTGCGGATCGAGGGCCAGGTCACCATCTCGCTCGCGAAGTTGCGGGAGGTCCGCTCCGCGACACTCCCCGCCGCCTTCTGCTGAGGCCGCCCGCGCACCCGACCGGGAAAGAATCCTGGCAGAACGGGACCTTTGCGGGACGGTGCGTACTCCTCCTGGGTGAACACCCCCACAAGCACTGTTCTCAAGGAGTCAGGATGAGCACCCAATCCCGCCGTACCTTCCTCGCGTTCGCCGCTGCCGGCGCCGCCGCCGTGCTCGCAGGCGGGCTGCTGGCACCGGTGGCGGTGGCGGCCCCCGCCACTGGTGCGCCGGAGTCCGCTCCGTTGAACGTGACGGGCACCCTCAACGAGCCGGGCACCCTGGTCGCCCTACTTCGGCGTGGGCCGCTGGTGAGTGCAGAGGTCCGGCTGCGGCGGTGCGGTCGCGGAGGGCTAGCGTGACCTTCCATGAGTGACCGCCCCGCTGCTGACCTGACCGTCGCAATCGATCGCGTGCTCCCGTCCGTTCGGGAAGACCTGGAACGACTGGTCCGGATCCCGTCGATCAGCTCCGATCCCGCGCACGCAGAGGACGTCTCTGCGAGCGCGGAGTTTGTCGCCGACCGGCTGCGGGAGTTGGGTGCGGAGGTCGAGATCGTCGCCGAGGGTGGATTTCCTGCGGTGATCGGGCGATTCCCGGCGCCGGAGGGTACGCCGACGGTGACGCTGTATGCGCATCACGATGTGCAGCCCGTCGGCAATCCGGATGAGTGGACCTCCGACCCGTTCACGCCGACGGAGCGGGAGGACCGGTTGTTCGGTCGCGGGTCGGCCGATGACAAGGGCGGCTTCGGCGTACATCTCGCAGCGCTGCGCGCCTTCGACGGCAAGCCCCCGGTCGGGGTCACCGTCTTCGTCGAGGGCGAGGAAGAGATCGGCTCGCCGTCGTTGGCGCGGATCTTCGAGAAGCACGGCGACAAGTTGGCCTGCGATGTCTTCGTCATCGCCGACTCGGGCAACTGGGCGCAGGGCGAGCCGGCATTCACGACGACGCTGCGGGGGATGGCCGAGCTCTATGTCGAGGTGGCGACGCTCGATCACGGCCTGCACTCCGGGCAGTTCGGCGGGCTCGTGCCGGATGCGTTGCTGGTCCTGACCCGGATGCTCGCGAGTCTGCACGACGATGACGGGTCGGTTGCGGTGGACGGCCTGGTCGAGACCGAGGCACCCGACCTGGACTATCCCGAAGAGCGACTGCGACGCGAGGCCGGCATGCTCGACGGGGTCGAGTTCATCGGCGTGGGATCGGCGGTCCAGCGGATGTGGACCAAGCCGTCGATCACCGTGATCGGCATCGACACCACGCCCGTCGATCGGGCCTCCAACACCCTGATCCCGTCGGCGCGAGCCAAGATCAGCATCCGCGTTTCCCCCGGCGACAACCCGCAGCGGGCGCAGGCCCTGGTGGCCGACCACCTGCGCAGGAGCGCGAGCTTCGGGGCCCGGGTCACGGTGACGCCGGGCGAGTTCGGGGCGCCGTGCGCGATGCCGCTGGAAGGCCGGTACGCCGAGCTGGCGCAGCAGGCTTTCACCGAGGCCTGGGGAATCGCGCCGGTGGAGATGGGCATGGGCGGGTCGATCCCGCTGGCCGGGGCGTTCCAGAAGCTGCATCCAGGGGCGTTGATCCTGGCCAGCGCCGTGGTCGATCCCTCGTCGCGGATGCACTCCACGGACGAGTCGCTGCATCTCGGTGACTTCGCCAAGGCGTGCCGGGCCGAGGCCCTGTTTCTGCAGGCGTTGGCCGATAGCTGAGGAAACCGGGCGCTGCGGGACCTTTTCCCTTCCTGCCGTACTCCTCCTGTGCGAAGCCCCAATGCACAGGAAGGAACGATCATGACTGTCTCGACCACTCGCAGGACTGCCCTGGCGCTCGGGGTGAGTGCGCTCGCGGTCAGCCTCGGCGCAGCGTTCGTCCCGGCCGCACTCGCTGCCCCCACCACACCGCCGCCCGCGACCGCCACTGCGGCTCCGACCGAGGCGTACACGCCGGATCAGGAAATCCGGATCAACGTCACCCCGCCCACCAGCAAGACGGGTCCGGCCACCCTGACCGCGCGCGGCCAGAAGCCCGGGTTGCCGATCAGTGTGACCGTCACGGACGGCACCAACCGCACCAGCGCCAGGGGTGTGATCGACGCCAAGGGCAACGCTCGCCTCACCATCCCTGCGCCGAAGGGTGGTTGGAGGGCCGGCACGACCTATACGTGGGGGTCCGACATCAGCACCGCCGCTGCCGGTGGCGGTGAGTTCACCACGCCCCGCAACCTGGGCCAGCAGCCCTCGAGTGGCACCAACACCAAGAAGCCCGGTTCCGGTGGCGGTCTGGCCAGGACGGGCGTCTGAGATCGGGGGGTCCGACGGGCGTACCCTCGGTGGGCATGAACGCCGAGGAACGCCCGTCGGGCGATTTCGAGCCGCCGAAGCCCCGGCGCTGGCGGAAATGGCCGCCGGGCGTGGTGTTCGAGGGCTGGATCGACCGGCAGATCCGGGAAGCGATCGAGCGTGGGGAGTTCGACAACCTCCCCGGCGCGGGCAAGCCGATCCCCAACCTGAACGACAACGACGAGAACTGGTGGATCAAGTCGAAGCTGGAGCGGGAGGGCATCAAGGCACCCCTGCCGAATGCCCTGGCACTCCGGCGAGAGGTCGAGGAGATCCAGCGGACGCTCGCGGATGTCCGCTCCGAAACCGAAGCCCGCGAGATCATCGATGACCTGAATGCGCGCGTGCGCGAGCTGTATCTCCACCGCGACCGCGGGCCCCTCATCGTGGTGCGGACCCTGGCTGTCGAGCCCACGCTCGCCGAATGGCGGCGCAGATCCGGACCTTGACCGAGGTCTCCTCCCAGTTGTCACTCCAGATTGGCCGACTGGGGGCGAACTCCCTGTCCGTCGCGCTGTCGGGGTCTATCTTCGGACATGACGACAAGAGCCCGACCCAGCGTGAGGACCTGAGAAGTGAAACTCGCCACTGTGCGCGTCAACGGCGAAGCCCGCGCCGCGCGGATCACCGACGATGTCGCCATCCTTCTCGACGCCGCAGATGTCGGAGAACTCCTCGCCGATGAGGACTGGGCTCAGCGTGCCGCGGCCGACGGTGAGTCGATAGCCCTCGAAGGGCTCGACTATCTCCCCGTCATTCCGCGGCCCGACAAGATCGTCTGCCTCGGCCTGAACTATGCGACCCACATAGCGGAGACCGGGCGCCAAACCCCCGAATTCCCGACCCTGTTCGGGAAATACTCCGGGGCGCTCACCGGGGCGTACTCCGATATCACCAAACCCCGCCAGAGCGACACCCTCGACTGGGAGTGCGAACTCGCGCTCGTCGTCGGCAAGGGCGGTCGCGATATCAGCCCGGAGGATGCCCTTGACCATGTCGCGGGCTACACCGTCAGCAACGATGTAACGGTGCGGGAATGGCAGCGGCGTACGCTGCAGTTCCTCGCCGGGAAGACCTGGGAAGCCCTCACCCCGCTGGGCCCCTGGCTGGTCACCGCCGATGAGCTGCCGCCCGGGGCGTCCGGCCTCCGGATCGAGACCCTCGTCGACGGCGAGGTCATGCAGTCGTCGAACACCTCCGACCTGCTGTTCGACGTGAAGGCGATCGTGGCCTATGTCAGCGAAATTGTTTCGCTGAAACCGGGTGATGTGATCCTGACGGGTACGCCCGGTGGCGTCGGCAACGCCCGCGACCCGAAGGTCTTCCTCAAGCCCGGCCAGCTGCTCGAAACTGTCATCGAGAAGGTCGGCCACCAGAAGAACAGGATCGTCTGATGACTGACCAGAAACGCCTCGCGGGAATCACCCCGGCGGACATGTCGACCGACCAGCGTGCGGTCTATGACCTGATCCTCACCACCCCCCGGGGTCCGTCCATCGAGCCCGAGACCGACGGATCGTTGCCGGGACCGTTCAATGCCATGCTCCTCTCGCCTGCCGTCGGACGGGCTCTGCAGGGGCTCGGCTCGTCGCTCCGCTATGAGTCCACGCTGCCCGACCTGGTGCGCGAGCTCGTGATCCTGCTCGTGGCGGGGCGGGCCAATTCGACCTATGAGCAGTATTCCCATGAGCCCCTCGCCCGCCTCGCCGGTGCCGACGAGGAGACCCTCGCCGAACTGCGGTCCGGCAACGTCCCGACCGACGTCTCCGAGGAAGCCGAGGCCGCTCTGGCCGTGGCCGATTCCCTGCTCGGGTGGGGCCTCGACGACGAGGGGTACGCCGCAGCGGTTGCGTCGGTGGGCGAAGCCAGGCTGTTCGAGCTCAACACGCTTGTCGGCTACTACCAATTGCTCGCACGCCAGCTTTCCCTCTTCGGCGTCGAGGCGCCGGAACCGGAGGGCTGACCTGCCGCGGCCTTGGACGATCGACGGGGTGCCCCGGCAGGTGGCGCTAGGCTGACGGAGTGCTACGCCCCGAAAGGAACATGACGCCATGGTGCGCCCGGACGGACGGCTGACCCACGAGCTTGACCCGCATGATCGCGGCCCCCAGGACGCCTGCGGGGTGTTCGGGGTCTTCGCGCCGGGTGAAGAGGTGGCCAAGCTGACCTACTTCGGCCTCTATGCGCTCCAGCATCGTGGTCAGGAGTCCGCCGGCATCGCGGTCACCAATGGACGCCAGATCATGGTGTTCAAGGACATGGGCCTGGTGTCCCAGGTTTTCGACGAGGCGACGCTCAACTCGCTCAACGGCCACATGGCGATCGGGCACGCGCGTTATTCGACGACCGGGGCGAGCGTCTGGCACAACGCCCAGCCGACCTTCCGGTCCACCCGCGACGGTGGCATCGCCCTCGGCCACAACGGCAATCTGACCAACACCGATGAGCTCGAGGCCTGGCTGGAGGAGCGGGGGTCCAGCGACGAGGTCGAGCAGTCGGGTCGCATGGACTCGACCAACGACACCTCGCTCATCACCGCGCTGATGGCGACTTTCGGCGACCTGAACACCGAACAGGCCGCGCTCGAGGTGCTGCCGCGCCTGCGGGGCGCGTTCTGCCTCGTGTTCATGGACAACCACACGCTCTATGCGGCCCGTGACCCGCAGGGCATCCGCCCCCTCGCGCTCGGTCGGCTCGAGCACGGCTGGGTCGTGGCGTCCGAGACCGCGGCCCTCGACATCGTCGGCGCCACCTATGTGCGCGATGTCGAACCCGGCGAGATGGTCGCGATCGGCGAGCACGGCATTCGCAGCACGCGTTTCGCCGAGCCCAACCCCAAGGCCTGCCTCTTCGAATATGTCTATCTGTCCCGCCCGGACACGCTGCTCAACGGTCGCCGCGTCCACAACGTGCGCGTGAAGATCGGCAAGCTCCTCGCCCTGGAGCATCCCGCCGAGGCCGACCTGGTCATCCCGACTCCCGAATCGGGTACGCCCGCCGCCATTGGGTATGCCGATCAGTCCGGCATCCCCTATGGACAGGGCCTGGTGCGGAATGCCTATGTGGGGCGCACCTTCATCCAGCCCAGCCAGACCATCCGCCAGCTCGGCATCCGGCTCAAGCTCAACCCCCTGCGCGACGTGGTCGCCGGGCGGCGCCTGGTGGTGGTGGATGACACGATCGTGCGCGGCAACACCCAGCGCCAGGTGGTGGCGATGCTGCGCCAGGCGGGGGCGAAGGAGGTCCATGTCCGCATCTCCGCGCCCCCGGTCGAGTGGCCCTGTTTCTATGGCATCGACTTCGCGACTCGCTCGGAGCTGCTCGCCCCCGGCATGGCCGTTGACGAGATGTGTGCGGCGATCGGGGCCGACTCGCTCGGTTTCCTGTCGCTCGAGGGCCTGGTCCAGGTCACCCACCGCCCGGCCGACCATCTGTGCCGGGCCTGTTTCGACGGGGAATATCCCGTGCCGCTGCCCAAGCCCGCCTCGCGCGAGGTGCAGCCCATGCTCGAGGAGGACGAGGACGATGACTGAATCGCAGAGCGCCTACGCCCGCGCCGGCGTCGACATCGAGGCCGGTGACCGCGCGGTCGAGCTGATGAAGGCCTCGGTCGCCAAGACCCATCGGCCCGAGGTGCTCGGGGGGCTCGGTGGTTTTGCCGGATTCTTCGATGCGTCCGCATTGGCGGCCTATCGCCACCCCGTCCTCGCGACCTCGACCGACGGCGTCGGCACCAAGGTCGCCATCGCCCAGGCCATGGGCATCTATGACACGATCGGCTTCGACCTGATCGGCATGCTGGTCGACGACCTCGTCGTCGTCGGCGCCGAGCCGCTGTTCGTGACCGACTACATCGCCTGCGGCAAGGTCCACCCCGAACGCATCGCCGGCATCGTGCGCGGCATCGCCGATGCCTGCGTCGTCGCCGGAGCCGCCCTGCTCGGCGGCGAGACCGCCGAACACCCGGGGCTGCTCGGCCCCGACGAGTTCGATGTCGCGGGCGCGACGACGGGTGTGGTCGAGAAGGAGCGCATCCTCGGAGCCCAGCGCATCCGCCCCGGAGACCAACTCGTTGCGATGGCCTCGTCGGGTCTGCACTCCAACGGCTACTCCCTCGTTCGCCGGATCCTCCTCGCCGACGCCGGCTGGGAACTCGACCGCGACGTGCCCGAACTCGGGCGTACGCTCGGCGAGGAGCTCCTGACTCCGACCCGGGTCTATGCCCTCGACTGCCTCGACCTCGCCGACACCGTCGAGGTGCATGCGATGAGCCACATCACCGGTGGTGGCCTGGCCAACAATCTGGCCCGCGTACTGCCCGACAACCTCGGCGCCACCGTCGACCGGGCCACCTGGACGCCGGTCCCGATCTTCGATCTCGTCCAGCAGGTCGGCAAGGTGTCCCAGCCCGATATCGAGGCCACGCTCAACATGGGTGTCGGCATGGTCGCGGTCGTCGCAGCCGGTGCGGCCGATGAGGCGGTCGCCCACCTGGGCCGCCGGGGCGTACCCTCCTGGATTCTCGGCGAGGTCACCGACACCCCCGGGGGGAATGTCGAGATGATCGGTCAACACGCCAAAGCCTGATCGGACTGTCTTGGTTGCGGCCGGTTCTTTGGGTAGCCTGTCCCCACGACATTAACCAAATCAGTGCCGCGGCTAGCCCGCGAGCGGACAAATGCGAGGGGGTCGACCCAATGGGGCGCGGCCGTGCAAAGGCGAAGCAGACCAAGGTCGCTCGCGAGTTGAAGTACCGTTCGATCAATACGGACTTCTCCTCTCTCGAGCGTGAACTCCGTGGTCCGGTGGACCACGACGAGGATAGTTACGACGATGTTCCGGATGCGTATGCGGATTTGGCAGCGCGTTACGAGACCCCCGAAGACGACGATTACGAGGGTCTGCGAAAGTCCGGTTGAGCTCTGAGCTGACCCTGCACGACTGGCAACCCGACCTTTTGGTCGGGTTTGAACAGTGCCCGCTGCTGTTGGGTATTCCCGATGAACGGCTCGGTGGTGATCCCATCGAAGGGCCCGTTGCCACTCTGGTGCGGCCTGTGGATCACCTCCGGTCGGATCGGGCCGTGCTGTTCGTGCACGGCTGGAATGACTACTTTTTCCAGACCCATGTGGCGGACTACTGGCGCGAGCAGGGCTATGCGTTCTATGCCCTCGACCTGCGCCGCTATGGCCGGTCCTGGGTGGAGGGTCAGCTTCGGGGTTATGCGAGTGACCTCACCGAATATTTCGAGGAGATCAGCCTCGCGGTGTCCGAACTCCAGGCGCACCACACGCGACTGGTGCTCATGGGGCACTCGACGGGTGGTCTCATCGCCTCGCTCTATGCGCATGAGCACCCGGGGCTCTTCGACGCCCTCGTGCTCAACTCGCCCTGGCTCGAACTGCAGGGTGGGCCGTTGGCGCGGGCGCTCGGGCCGGTGATCAAGTCACTCGGGCAACAGCGGCCCACCGCGGCCCTCCGGCTGTCGGACGTCGACTTCTACAAGAAGACGATCCACGTCAGCGAGGGCGGCGAGTGGGACTATGACCTGGCGTTGAAGTCCTCGGCGATCGCCGAGATCCGGGTCGGATGGCTGCGAGCGATCCTGCGCGGCCACGACCGGGTGGCCGAGGGGCTGTCGATCGACTGCCCGATCCTGGTGCTCTGTTCGGATCGGTCCGACTTCGCGCGCAAGTGGTCCGAGGAGCTGCGCACCGCCGACGTCGTCCTCGACGTCAAACAGATCGCGAAGCGTGCGGTCAACCTCGGGCGGCTCGTGACCGTCGTCCGCATCGAGGGGGCCGTTCACGATGTGACGCTCTCGGCCGAACCGGTGCGCCTGCGCGCCTTCGCCGAGATCACCCGTTGGTTGTCGGCCTACGGGCCCACTCAGGCGTACGCCTCAGCCGCCGCGACGGCGTAGCCCGCGCTCTCGGGCGGTGCGCTGGAGGCCCGGACTACGGTGGGTTCATGGCGAAGACGCACGTGGTGGTGGTCGGTGGTGGATTCGGTGGGTTGCGGGCCGCTGAGGAACTCGCGCGCAGCGGCTATTCGGTCACCCTGATCGACCGCAACGCCTATTCGACCTTCCAGCCCCTGCTCTATCAGGTCGCCACCGGCGGGCTTAATCCTGGCGACATCACCTATTCGCTGCGATCGTTCACCGGCCGTTTCCGCCGCACGATGCGGTTCCGGCGCGCGACCGTCACGGCGATCGACAGCACGCAACGGCGGGTGATCACCGATGTCGGCGAGCCGATTCCCTATGACTACCTCGTCCTGGCGGTCGGCGTCGGGGCGAACTATTTCGGCATCCCCGGAGCCGCCGAACATGCGCGGGCAATCTATACCCGGGCGGAGGCGCTCGAGGTCCGCGACCTGGTGTTCGGCCGCATCGAGGCGCTCACCGTGGCCGATCCCGGAAGCTGCGTGTCGATGGTGGTCGTCGGGGGCGGGGCGACCGGTGTCGAGATGGCCGGGGCACTGGCAGAGATGAAGCAGCAGGGCCTGCCGATCGCCTATCCCGAGGTCGATCCGGACCGGGTGCGAATCATGCTGGTCGAAATGGGACCGCACCTGCTGGCCCGGTTCGCGCGGCGGTTGCGGAACTACACGTTGAAGCAGGTCCAGAAGCGCGGCGTCGACGTTCGGCTCAATACGGGCATCAAGGCCGTTCAGGCCGATTCGGTCACCCTCACCGACGGGACGACCGAGCAGGCCGATGTCGTCATCTGGGGTGCTGGCATCGGCGGTCATGCCGAGGTAGCCGACTGGGGCCTCGTCCAGGGTGCCGGGGGTCGTCTCGTGGTCGATGACGACCTGCGCGCGGTTGGGCACGACCGGATCTTCGCCGTGGGCGACTGTGCTCTTACCCCCGACCATCCGCTGCCCCAGGTTGCGCAGCCAGCCATCCAGATGGGGCTGCATGCCGCCCGGATGATCCTGGCTCTCGATGCCGGCGAGCCCACCCGTCCCTTCGCGTACGCCGACCGCGGCTCCATGGCCACCATCGGCCGCAGCGCGGCCGTAGTCGAACTCCCGGTGGGCCCCAACCTCAAGGGCTTCCCGGCATGGGTGGCGTGGGTGGTGCTCCACCTGGCCTATCTGCTCGGCGGCCGCAATCGCATCGCCGCCATGGTGAATCTGGGTTTTCGCTATCTGATGTATCCCCGCAGCGCCAACGCCATCATCGGCGACCTCGACCGGGGGCGTCCGGAGCTCGAGCGCTAGGCGTACGCCTCAGCGGCCGCGACCGCGCTGGAGCCATAGCCGGAGCGGAACAACACTGCATGCACGAGCAGCGGGTGGAGCTGGTGGAGTGGGATGAGGGCACGCCAGTTGGGCTCGAGGCGGGCGGCTTCGGCGTACGCGGCGAAGGTCGCGCCCAGATGGGTGTTGCCGAACAGGCTGAGCATCGCAAGGTCGGTGATCCGGTGACCGCCGTGGGCCGACGGGTCGATCATGGTCCACCGGCCAGGTGTGGTGATGACATTGCCAGACCACAGATCGCCATGGATGCGCGCCGGGGCGCTGTCGTCGTCGAAATCGCCGTTCTCGAGGCGGTCACAGACGCGTTCGATCACCTGCCGACCGGCGGCGTCGATGGCACCGCGACCCGCGGCCTGCTCCAGGAACGGCCGAACCCGGTGCTGGGCATAGAACAGACCCCAGCGGGCTGACGGTTGATTCGTCTGGGGCAGCGGGCCGATGAAACCTTCGTCACCGCTGCCCGGTGGTGGCGCACCCCAGGCATCTGCGCCGGCCGCATGGGTCAGGGCCAGCGACTGCCCGAATTCCTCGGCGTCCGCCACCGTTGGTGGCTGGGCCCGGAGTCGCTCGAGCGTGATGTGATGACGGCCCACGTCGTGCACGGCCACCACACGGGCACCGTGTGCCTCGGCCAGCCAGCGCAGCCCGGCGGCCTCGGACTCGAAGAAACCCTCGGGCGCCCGGGCGTCGCGCTTGGTGAACTCCATGGACCCATTCAAACCTGTCAACAGCCGCCGCGCAGGGATGCCGCGACCAGGCGGCGCCACCGCGTCGTCGACTGCGGCACGGATGGATAGCCTTCGCGCATGAGCGTGACTCCCCGGCGACACATGGTCGATGAACCCGGACTTCGCCAGCGGGCGTCGGTGGGAGAGCTGGCCGCAGCGCTCGGACTGGTTGCCGGGATCTATGCAGTGCAGTTCCTGCTTTCGGGTGCCAAGATCTTCCACCTGATGCTGGCCTTCCGGGTCTATCGGGGCTGGGATCCGGTGGAAGCCATCCCGGTGGAATATCAGTTCGACCTGGAGGCGGTGCTCCCGAATCTGATCGGTGCCGCGGTCCTGGGCGATCCGACCGACAACCCCGATGCGGTGATGCTCCGCTATCAGGCCGTGGCCACAGGCTTCCTGCTGCTGGTCGGGCTCTTCGGGGTGTGGCGCCGATCCATCACGCCGACGGGGCTCGCGTTGTTGTTCGTGCTGGCCCAGGTGGCGAAGCTCAACCTGGCCTGGCTGGGCAAACCCGACATGCTCCTGGTGGGTTTCCTGTTGTTGATCGTGTGGTTCGTGGGTCGGCCGGTCACGGCGGTATTCGGCTTTCTGGCGGCTCTCTGTCATCCGATGATCAGCGTGCTGGCGTGTTGTGTGCTGGCCACCGGGATGCTGCTCCTCGGCACTCACCGGTTGAACTCGGTGCGGGGCGTGCTGTCCTATCTGTGGGCGCCCCTCGGAGCTCTCGCCGGGTTTCTTGCCGGGACGGTCTTCCTCCGACTGCGCTTCCCGACCATGGCGGGCCGCGTCGCTGCTGCCGATGAGCGGGGGACAGACCTCTATCTCAACGTGATGCCGAACCTGGTGGTGTTCGCGGTTTTGGTCGTCTTCCCGATCGTGACGTTCTATCTCCTGGTTCGCGATCATGTCCGCACGCCCGAACCGGTGGCCCCGGCAGCGGTCCGACACCTTGCCCTGATAGCCACCGCGGTGGGCTGCTTCATCCTCAGCGCCTTCATCGTGCTCGACCACTCGCGCGTCTGGGCACTGATCACCCTGCCGGCACTCTCGCTGGCGATCGCCCTCCACACCACAGCCCTGACCGAGGCCCTGCGACGCAACCGGGCGTTGGTTGTCTATCTGCTGCTCGTGGTCATGGCCCTGCCCGGACTCGTGATGGAGGGTTGGTTCGGATTCACCCACAAGGGGTTCGAGGAGTGGCTCGCCCAGCTGGGTCGCATCGTGCACCCGTGAGCAGAAACAGATGAAGCCACCCGCGATGCGGATGGCTTCGACCGGTGGCCAGGGCCGGGTTCGAACCGGCGACCTTTCACTTTTCAGGCGAACGCTGCTACCAACTGAGCTACCTGGCCTTGTGAAGATTGAGCAAAAGCGGCGATGCTTTCACATCACCGCTCTCGCGACCCCGACGGGACTCGAACCCGCGACCTCCGCCGTGACAGGGCGGCGCGCTAACCAACTGCGCTACGGGGCCTGGTTCCGGATCTGGTTCCGGGCCCACCGGCTTTCGCCAGCGGAGAGAAATATAGCGCGGGCCTCATGCTTTGCAAAATCGGTTATTCGCGAACCCCCGATGCTGAGCGGCAAAGTTCGGCTCGAGCCGCCGCAGGGTCGGCCGGGAACGTCAAGAACGTCAGTCGGGGCGCCAGCCTCACATTGGTCCAGAACCTGGTCGGGGTGAGGTCGGCGGTGATCGCCTCCTGCAGCACACCCAGGTCGCCGCAGCGCAGAGCCGCTCGCGCGTCGGCCACGGTATGGGGCTCGACGGTCTGCGGCGCCGTGTAGCGCGCGAGCCGCCAGGCTTCCGGGCGCGTCAGGTGGCCGGTCCGCACCTGTCGGGAGGGGTCGGGCTCGAGCTCGGCGCGCGCCGTGACCGCGTCACCCAAGGCATGGACGTCCACCACATGCACCTCGACGCCGGCGGCGATGGACAGGATGCCCAGATTGGGGTGGGCGACATAGATGCCCTCCCCGGTCGCGGTCGGCAGCCTCGGCCCGACCTTGCGACCGTCCCGCGCGTCCAGGGACTGATAGAACGTGTGCCCGGCCGCGTAGTGGGCGCGCATCTCGCGGCCGTCCCGGTGTTGGTCGGTCCTGGCCCAATCGTCCCGGAGCAGGATCTGGGGATGCTGCGCAGCCCGCGACCAGAACTTGCGTTCATCGGCGAGTCCGCCCGCGCTCATGGCGTACGGCGTCCGGACCAGT
Source organism: uncultured Enemella sp. (assembly GCA_964515145.1). Classification (GTDB taxonomy): domain Bacteria; phylum Actinomycetota; class Actinomycetes; order Propionibacteriales; family Propionibacteriaceae; genus Enemella. The sequence goes on along the minus strand of CAZEVN010000048.1, from coordinate 8,842 downwards.
GCGCCGATCAGCACCGCCCAGGCCGCCATGAGCGTGACCGCAGCGACGCGCAGACCTCGGCGTACCGGCCGGAAACCGATCACCGCGACCGGCAGCAACAAGGCGAACGTGTCGGGCAGCAGGAACCGGGCGTGCATGAAATCGCCGCCGATCCGGACGATATAGAGCCCGTGGAGCAGGGCCCCCACCACCGGTGCGGACACCACGACCCAGCGGGCGCGGCTGCCGCGCCCCCGTGCATACACGACGTGGGCACCGATCACAATCAGCGTGATCACCAGCGGGATCGCAAGGAGATAGAGCCCCAGATAGTCGACGAGATAGGCGATCCCGGATCCCCACCTCGAATCGGCCGCGTCCTTCGCGAGGGCGGTGTTGGGCACGAGGCTGGCATAGAAGCCCATCCGAAAGACCTGGTACGCCCCAGGGATCGCGATCGCGATCCCGAAGCAGGCCAACCAGTCGAGGAGCCGAAAGCGACTCATGAGGAGGAGGGCGGCGGCGAACAGGGCCGCATAGAGAGTGAAATCGGGCCGCACGAGCGGTCCGAGACCGATCGCGAGGGCCGGCCAAACGGGCCACCAGGCGGCATGCCGGGTCCCCCCTTCGAAGCTCACTGCGCGCAGGGCCAGCAGCCAGAAACACAACCCGAGCCAAGCGAACGACAGACCGGTTTCGAGGCCGGAGGTCGCGAAGTCCCACATCGGCGGCAGGGCTGCCAGCACCGGGGTGCCGAAGGGCAGCACCGCCAGCGGCCGGCGGGCCCGGGCGAGCAGACCCGCGCCGAGCGTGGCGAACACGAGGCCCGCGACAGTGAGGGTGAGCCCGAGAACGGCACCGGTGACCTCCGGGGTCGACCGGGGTCCCACGACCGCGCCGGCGAGCAGGATCCAGAACCACAGGGTCGACGTGGTGACCTCGACGCGCTCCCCGGCGTTGTAGACCGGCCCATTGCCCGCGAGGACCTGTTCCACAACGCGCATGTTGATCCAGCCGTCATCGGAGAACCACCGTTGCTGCCAGCCCAGAATCGCAAGCGCCACGATCGGGATCGCGCAGGAGATCAGGGAGACAGGATTCGGGGCCCGGCGCATGGGCCGCATCCTAGGTTGGGTTTCGCGGGTCGGATCCCGGAGCGCGATCGCGCGGACAATGGAGGGAGGGCGATACGCTGCTCCCGGAGAGCTGTCGAGACAGGGGGAACTGTGCAGGAAACCACCGTCGCAGAATTGGCCCGCGCTGGCCGCGATGTCGTCCTCGTGGACGTGCGCGAGACCGAGGAATATGTGGAGGGACACGTCCCCGGCGCGATCCATATTCCTCTGGGCCAGCTTCCCCACCGCGCCGACGAGGTGCCCGAGGGCGAACCCGTCTATGTGATCTGTCGCAGCGGCGCGCGCAGCCTGCGGGGTGCGGACTTCCTGGAGTCCGTCGGCCGTGAGTGCCTGTCGGTGGCCGGTGGGACCATGGGCTGGATCGAGGCCGGTCATCCTGTCGTCACGGGGAGCGACCGTGGGTGACTCGACCGTGGAAGAACCGACTTTGGGGGAAATGCGCTGCCGGGTCCACCGGGCCTGGGATGAGGGCCGTTCGGCCCGGGGAGCGTTCCTTTTCACGCGCCTCGATCCGGTGGTCCTGGAGTCGATCGCGTGTCTGTTCGACTATGTCGTGATCGATATGCAGCACGGCCTGATGGATCACCAGCAGATGATCAACGCCATCCGGGCGCTGCAGCCCGGGCGGGCCATGGCCATCGTGCGCGTACCCACGCTCGACAAGGGCCTGATCGGGCGTGCCCTCGACGCCGGAGCCATGGGCATCATCGTGCCGGGGATCGAGACCTCGGAGCAGGCCGCCGCCGCCGTGACCGCGTGCCGCTATGTCCCCGGCGGTGAGCGGTCCTATGGGCCGATCGGCGCGATGGTCCGCTATGGCCTCGACTACGCCAACATGGCCAACGAGCGCGTCCTGGTGATCCCGATGATCGAGACCAAGCTCGGTCTCGACAATGCCGAGGAGATCTGCAGCACGCCCGGCGTGGATGCCATCTATATCGGCCCGTTCGACCTGTCCATCAGCCTCGGCGGCGAGCCCACCAGCGAGGCCGTCGACCACCTGAAACCCCAGCTGCAGCATCTCGCCGATGTCGCGAGCAAGCACGGCATCATCGCGGGGATCCACGGCACCACCCAGCCATGGCAGGGCTATCACGTGATGGGCTTCCGCCTTATCACCGTCGTGACCGATTTCGACGTGCTCACCTACGGCTTCCGCAAGGCCGCGGGCGTGGAGCTGGGCGAGACGGGCTATTGAGCCTCGGCGCATGACTCCCCGCGCCGTCGCCGCCGGCCTGGTCACCCTCGATGTGGTTCAGGCGGTCGACGTCCTGCCCCGCAGCAACCGCAAGCAGGTCGCGGCCGGCCTCGAGGTTGATTTCGGTGGGCCCGCCGCCAATGCGGCCGGGGTGGCCGCCGGGCTGGGCGTACGCGCAGAGCTCGTTACCGCCATCGGCGCCGGCCCCGTGGCCCAAGCTGTGTCGGCCTACCTCCATGCCGCCGGCGTCCATCCGGTCGACCTCGCACCGACCGTGGATCGGGCGTTCGGTGTCTCGACCGTGCTGGTGGAGCCCGGGGGCGAGCGATCGGTTGTGTCGACCAACGCGCGGGAGGTGCCCCTCGATCTTGCTCTGGGGGTACGCCGGCTCGCCGGCGCAGATGCCCTCCTCATCGATGGTCATCGGATGGAGTTGTGCCTGGCGATGGCGCGAGCGGCGCGGGCGGCGGGCGTACCCGTCCTCTTCGACGGTGGTTCCTGGAAGCCCGGGACCTCCGACCTCGTGCGGTTCGTCGATGTGGCCGTGGTCTCCGCCGATTTCCATCCGCCTGTCGGGTCGGTGGCCGAGCTCATGCAGAGCGCGGGGGTGTTCGCATTCGGCCAGTCTCGCGGGGACGAGGCGTGGGAGCTCGAGGTCGGGGGCCTATGCTCCCGCATCGATGTCCCTCGCGTCGACGTGGCGGACACGCTCGGAGCCGGGGATGTGCTGCACGGCGCGCTCCTGGCCGCTCTGGCGCGGAGTGGGATCAGGCGTCGTGACCTGGCAGGACGCGCGGCCGACGTGGTGGCCGCGGCGCGGTATGCCTCCCGGGTCGCGTCGTTGTCCTGTGCTGCTTCCGGGGCGAGGGGCTGGTTGGCGCGTGAGCTGCCGAGGTGGGTGACCCCTTGAATCGATCCCGGGGAACCACAAGACTGGGGCAGCGCGGGGCAGCCGCCTCGCAGTGCGCGACCCGAAGGAGTGTCCATGACCGAGTTCCTCGACCCCGAGCACGAAGTGAAGGGCGATATCGCCGGCGACGCGCTGGACGACACGATCCCGACGAAGGCCGATGGTGACGCCGGTGCCGATGGTGGAGCAGACGGCGGCGCGGACGGTGACGCCGGTGCCGATGGCGACGCCGGTGCGGACGGTGACGCAGGCGCCGACGGTGACGCAGGTGCGGATGGAGGCGCCCGCTGATCTCCGCTGACCTGATGATGCGGGACCGTCCTCGCACCGCGACGGCCCTGGGGTGGTTGACCGACCTCGAGCCCCGGGAGTTCGCCGAGCGATGCTGGGGGCGGTCCCCGCATCTGGCCACGGCCGCCCAACGGGGTGGCGCCGAGCCGATGCCCGGGTTTCCGAGCGTGGCGTTGTCGCCACCGGGGGCGGCGCCGGGAACCGATTTGTTCTCCCTGGCGGCGGCGGAAGAACTGATCACGCGCCGGGGTTTGCGTACCCCCTTCCTCCGCATGGTCCGCGACGGCCAGACCCTGCCGAAGGTGCGCTTCACATCCGGCGGTGGCGTGGGTGCCACGATCGCCGACCAGGTCGACGATGCCGCCGTGGCCGAGCTCTTCCGGGACGGCACGACCGCCGTCCTGCAGGGACTCCACCGCACGTGGGCGCCGATCACTGACTTCTCGCACGCCCTGGCTGCCGAGCTGGGCCACCCGGTGCAGGCCAATGCCTATGTCACGCCGTCGGCGAGCCAAAGTTTTTCGGCGCACTACGACGTGCATGACGTTTTCGTCCTGCAGGTCCACGGCTCGAAGGAATGGACCATTCACCCGCCGGTCCGGCCCCATCCGTTGCGGGACGAGCCGTGGGGAGAGAGGGGGGAGGAGGTACGCCGGGCTGCGGAGGCCGAACCCCTGATGCGGGTGACTCTCCAACCCGGGGACTGCCTCTATCTGCCGCGAGGGTTCATCCACGCCGCGCGGGCGCTCGGCGGCACGACCGTGCACCTCACCCTCGGGGTGCACACCTGGACGACCCACCACGTGGCCACCGCGCTCGGTGAGGCAGCGCTGGCCGCGCTCGCGGAGCAGGAGTGGGTGCGGGAGTCGTTGGGGCCCACGGCTACGGTGGGGGAGACGGCTGCGGTGCAGTCCGACCTCGACCGGGTCCGGGAGGCTCTGATCGAGGCCGTCCGGCGGGTGCCTGACGATGAACTGGCGGCGGTCCTCGCCGCTCGGGCGCGGGACAGCATGCGCGCCGAGCCCGTCGCAGTGTTCGCCGATGAGCCAGCAGGAGGACGGCCGTGACCGACGAGACCCAGGACAGCTTGGCCGAAGGAGATCGGCACGCGTTCCGCTGTTCGGACGATGCGCGCAGTCGCGGTGATCGCTCGGCCGGCACGGCGCCGCCGGCCCGCAACTGGTTCCTCGTCGAGCAGGACGGCGGCTGGGCCGCCACCGCCTGGGCGGGGCTCGACGTGGCCGACGATGCCAAGGAACAGCTCGAAGAAATCCTCGAGGACGCCGAGGCCCGCCTCATGCTGATCCGCAGGCCCGGCCGGAGCAGCGACGAACCGAGCGCCGGGCGCCGCTGGTGTGTCATCCAGAAGCAGGCCACGGGTGAACCCCGCGTCGTGTGGGGCCCCGCGGCCACTGACTCCGACCTCGTCTCTGCCGCCGGCCTCTTCGCCGATCCCGAGGCCGCCGTCGAGCGCATCGCCGACCCGAACGAAGGACTCCCCGGTCCCCGGCTCCTCCTGGTCTGCACCCACGGTCGCAAGGACGTGTGCTGCGCGGTCCGCGGGCGCCCGGTGGCGGCCCGCGCCGCCGAGCTCTGGCCGACCGCCGTCTGGGAATGCACCCACACCGGCGGCGACCGGTTTGCCGGCAACCTGATCGTGCTCCCCGAGGGCGCGTGTTATGGCGGCCTGGATCCCGATGATGTCGAGGGCATCGTGACCGCCCATGTCGACGGCCGGATCGATCCGGCCCACCTGCGTGGGCCCTCCGGTCATCGGCCACCGGTCCAGGCGGCGATGGTGGCGGCGTACGCCCGGTTCGCCCCGCTCGCCTTCGATGCGGTCACGCCGGTGGGTCATACCGGCGGCGCCGATCGCTGGGAGGTGACCCTCGAGGTGCGCGGCACCGGCCGGGTTGTCGTCGAGGGGCACACCGAGGTCTCCGAGCCGGAATTCCTCACCTGCAAGGCCGGCGTACGCAAGGTCATGCACCTTCCGATCGTCGATCACGTCATGATCACCGACGGAACGCCGATCTGACTCTCGGGACCCGCGCGCCTAATCTCGAATGATCGGAAAGGAGTGGGTCCTGACGGAAGCCACCACCCCCACGGCCACCACACCCCCGGCCGCACCCATCAGGAAGATGCCCCATCGCGAGGACATTCACGGTCTGCGCGGCCTGGGCATCGTCCTGGTCGTTGCCTACCATTTGTGGACCAACGGGCGGGTTTCGGGCGGTGTGGATGTCTTCCTGATCATCTCGGCCTATCTGATGACGGCCTCGATGGTCCGCAAGGGTCGCGCCTTTCGACTGATCACCTTCCTGATCCAGCGCTTCCGCCGCCTGGTGCCGCAGGCGGCCATCGTGATTGCCGCCACCCTGGCCGTCGGCTGGTTCTTCCTCCCACCGTCGCGACAGCCGGTGCTGCTGCAGCATGCCCAGAGTTCGCTCTTCTATGTCGAGAACTGGGCGTTGATCGAGCAGACGATCAACTACACGGCGGTCGATCCCGGCCGGGTCAGCCCGTTCCAGCACTTCTGGTCGTTGTCGGTGCAGGGTCAGGTCTTCGTCATCTGGCCGCTGGTCTTCCTGCTCGGGGTGTTCGTCGCGGCGGCGCTGAAGGCGCGGTTGCGGATCGTCCTGGCGGTGCTGTTCGGCGGCGTGACCGTCGCGTCGTTCGCGTACGCCCAATGGGCGCTCCATGTCGACCGGAGCGCGGCCTACTTCGACACGTGGGCCCGGTTCTGGGAATTCTCGCTGGCCGGTCTCCTGGCCCTCATCCCGCGGATGACCATGCCGCGGCGGGTTGCGATCCCCCTCGGCTGGGCCGGTCTGGGAGCGGTGCTCGCCACCGGCTTCCTTGTCGGCCGCGACCCGTTCCCAGGCCCCGCGACCCTGTTTCCGGCGCTCGGTGCCGCAGCGGTGATGGTGGCGGATCTGCATTCGACCGATCGGCGCGATGCGGCGTACTGGCTCTCGCGCCGGCCCGTGACGTTCATCGCCAACCGGGCGTACGCGCTGTATCTCTGGCACTGGCCCGTCTATGCCTATTGGATGTCGCTCACCGAGGGCCACAGTGATCGCCTGAGCGTCGGCGGGAGCGTGATCGTCATTGGGGTGTCGCTCATCCTGGCCGACCTCAGCACCCGGTTGGTCGAGCGGCGGTTCCATCGCATGGAGGTGCTGGCCTCCAAGCGCGGAGCGCTGTCGGCGATCGCCGTGTTCGTGATCATCGTGGTCGGGCTGGTGGAGGGCATGACTCGCGTACTCGATTCCGATGTCGCCCGCACCCAGGCCGGCAACAATCCCGGCGCTCGGGTTTTGACTCCTGGGGCGACACCGGAGCAGGCCTCCGCAACGCCGACGTCACCCTCGACGACGCCTGTCCGGGGGGTCGCCCCGGGCGATTCCGTGATCGGTGGCGACTGGCCTCATCCGGCTGCGCGGTGTGAGGGCCTGGATCCCATGCCGCCGGAGTTCCCGACGGGGAATTGTTATGAGGTACGCCCCGAGGGCGAGCCCACGCGGACCGTGGTGCTGGTCGGTGACTCCCACAGCTGGCAGTGGTCGACGGTTCTGGTGCCGATGGCCATCGAGCGCGGCTGGCACCTGATCATGCCCAACCATCCGCGCTGCCGTGTCACGCTCGAGAATCCGTGGAGCGACGCCACCTGCCTCGAATACAGCAGGGCGGTCGTGGACTACATCGTGGCGACGCGACCCGATCAGGTCGTCACCATCGGCAGCCGGGCCCAGGCAGTGGGGCCGGAACTCGAGGTCGAAACCTATGCCGAGGCCATCCGGCCGGTTGCCGACGCCGGCATCACCGTCGTGAATATCCGTGACAATCCGCGCTGGACGTTTGCCATGCCCGAGTGCGTGCAGCGCTGGGGGGTCAACAGTCCACGGTGCACTGCACCGCTGGCCGACAAGCTGGGGGACGCCTGGCCACCGCCCGCGCTGGCGGAGCTGCCGACCATGCGTTTCCTCGATTTCACCGACCAGATCTGCCCGAGTGGTCTCGAAGGGAACTGCCCCGGCGTGATCGGCAATGTCTATGTCTATATGGATGACAACCATCTGTCGCGCACCTATGTCCTGACGCTGCAGGACGTTTTCGCCGAGCGTTGGGATCAAGTGGTGGGTTGATCTCCTGACGGTCAAGGCGCCAGTAGGGTGCTTTCGATCGTGCTAATAAAGGAGTAATGCCATGGCCATGTGGGGCGCTTCCCTCGAAGACCTGAACAAGCTGTCCACCGCGCTGGGGGCAAGCGCCGCGACGCTGCAGAACGATGTCCACAACGCCCTCAGGCCCCAGATCGAGAACTGCCCCTGGTCGGGTCCCGACGCCGAGCGGTTCCGGCAGGACTGGGCGGGTACGCTCGCGCCCGCACTCCTCAAAGCCGTCCGCGCCCTCGAGGATGCCGCGAGCCACGTCCTGAAGCAGATGCAGGAACAGGAGCAGGCCAGCAGCGCCGAGGGCGCCGGGACCCCGAGCGGCGCACCCTCAGGGCGGACGCACCTCCAGAATGCCGCCGGCGGCGTTGTCTTGCAGCCCGCCGCGGGTGGCCTGCAGGGCGGGAGCAATGGATCCGGGACGATCTCCCTGGGCGCCACCGGAGGTGCACCTGGGTCCATCTCCGTCGGCACGCCGGCCGCGCCGGCAGGATCGGGCGCACCGGCGGGATCGGGCGCACCGGCGGGATCTGGTGCGCCGACCGCCCCGGCGGGGTCGGGTCAGGTAGCTGCAGCCGGTGCCTTCGTGTCGCAGTGGCAGGGGAAGATCATCGACGCGGACGGAAGCTATGGGGCTCAGTGCTTCGATGTGTTCCGGCAATACAACCGAGACGTGGTCGGGGCCCCCGACTCCGTGGCGAGCGGACGATACTCCGACAAGGCGGCCGATATCTATCTGCAGTACGAGAGCAACGAAGCGGCCAAATACTACGATCGCATCCCCAAGGGATCCGGAGATCCCCAGCCGGGCGATATCGTCGTGTTCGGAACGGGGATGGGTCATGGTTATGGCCACGTCGGTCTCGTTGCTGAGGCCGGTGGCGGCAAGGTGGGCGTCCTCGAGCAGAACTATCTCGTCTATCAGGGCAAGAACTGGAACAACCCCACTGACCCGGCCAAGGTGAATCCCTATGACCTGGGCAACCCGAACATCCTCGGCTATCTGCGACCCAAGCAGGTGAACTAGGCCTCGGCGCTTGCCGAATCCATCTGGCCGCAGTCTTTCCGGTTGCGGAAATATTCGTGATGGCGACCAAAAAAGTGTCAGTGGGCTCGTGTTGGCTTGAGTCATGGAGAGCACGGGTGGTCT
>CAZEVN010000047.1:14699-25120 GCA_964515145.1 uncultured Enemella sp. | reverse complement strand
TGTAGGTATCGGTCTGGGGCACATAGGCCTCGGGCTGGTAGTAGTCGTAATAGGAGACGAAATATTCGACCGCGTTCTTCGGAAAGAAGTGACGCAGTTCGTTGGCGAATTGGGCCGCCAGGGTCTTGTTGGGCTGCATCACCAGCATCGGTCGCTGGACCCGCTCCGCCAGCCAGGCCACCGTCGCCGTCTTGCCCGTGCCGGTCGCACCGAGCAACACCACATCCTGCTCGCCCGCATTGATCCGTCGCTCGAGCTCGGCGATGGCAGCGGGCTGGTCACCACTGGGGTCGAAATCACTCTCGACGCGGAAGGGGGCCACCGTCCGCTGGACTTCGTCTACGGGTCGCATGATTCAGAGCGTACGCACCCCCACCGACAAAAAAACTGCGGCGGCCCTGTCACCAGGACCGCCGCAGCTCTTTCACCTTCGGTGGCTCACTGTCACTGCAGCTGGGAGCCGATCACCGAGTTGAGCATCCCGTTGGCGTCAGCCTGGACCGCGGAATCGTCCAGGTCATTGGCCGGCGCCAGAAGGACCGCTGCGAACCCGGTGCGGTCGGAGGTCCGCGACGACACCAGCCCGAACAGCCCCACCTGGGCCGAGCCGCCACCGCTGGTTGCGGTCATGACGGCCGCCTGGCTGGCCACCTCGAGCCTGCTGTCGACATCCGGGGTCTGCACCTGGCCCTTGCGCACATCGGTGCCCTTTTCGGTGAGGCCGTTGATCAACTGCTCCACCTCCGCCCGCGGATTGGTGGATCGTCCGGACTGGACGACGAACATCCGGCCACTGCCATCGCGGAGGAGTACGCCGTCGTCCGTCTGCTCGACGATCGACCAGCCGGAGGCCGGCGTCACCGACAGACCATTCCCGACCGGGATGGCATCGCCGCTCGGCTGGGTGGTGGTCGTCGTCGGAGGGCGGGAGGTGGTGCCGCTGGTGGGCGTTGGGCCGGTGGTCGGCGTCGTGCCAGGCGTCGGCGAGATCGTGGGCGGTGGGGTGGGGGTGACCTCGATCGGGTCCTTGCGCCCGCCGCCGGCAACGAGACCGATGACGAGGCCGATGACGGCCAACACCGCCACGGCGGCCACCACGATCCCGATGATCATGCCGTTGGACTTCTTCTTGGGGGTCTGCCCACCGGGCGGGAGGCCGCCCCCGAAGCCACTCTGACCGCCCTGGCCGCCCTGACCGCCGAAGCCGCCATAACCGGACTGGCCCGGCTGTCCGCCGAAGCCCTGCTGCCCGCCATAGCCCGGCTGTCCGCCATAGCCCTGCTGTCCGCCGAAACCCGGCTGCTGCCCGCCGGCGTACCCCGGCTGTCCCTGCGGCGCGCCATAGCCCGGCTGGCCCTGCGGCCCGCCGAAGCCTCCGGAGGGCTGGCCACCCTGATTGGGATTCCAGTTGCTCATCGCCCCTCCTCCTCATCGAAGAAGACATCACGCGGATCGGCGGGCACGTCACCCGGCCCCCCGGCGTCTGCAGGTTGGCTGCCCGGTGGGGGCCCCCCTGCATCACCGACGGGAGCTGCATGACTCTGACCCGGGTCGCCCGCCGGAGCGGCCTCACCAGGTGTCCCCGCCACGGCTGCGGCCCCTGCGGCGCCGGTGGCCCCGGCAGCGCCAGCGGCACCAGCAGTGACGAGCGGGCGGCCGGCCTTGGCACGGACCCGCACGGCGGTGCCGCAGGCGGTGCAGAAGGCGGCATTCGCGAGGAGGGGCATCTCACAGGAACCACAGAATTCCAGCCCATCACCAGCGCCGACGCCCCCTTCTGCGCCGACACCTTCCCGTGCGGAGGACTCGAGGGCGGCTTCCATGAGGCCGTGATGCAGGACATTGCGGACCCGAATGATGAGGACGGCCAGGACCAGAAGTGCCCAGCCGAGCTGCAGCATGATGCGCAGCGTGGGGTTGCCGATCTGGGCCAGCAGGTAGATGCCGCCGGCGTACGCGATGTTCGCGACAATCGCCTCGATCAGGCCACGGACATAGCGTCCGGTGAACCCGTCATAACCCTTGCCGAGACCGGAGAATTCGGCGCACGCAATGCCGCTGGCGGTGCCGATGACAAGCGGCTTCACGAAGCCTTCGAGGAAGATCAGCGACGCCCAGGCACCGGGGTCATTGGCGCCGACGAAGCCACCGGTCAGGGTGGACCAGTGACGCACGAGGGTGTCCGCGGTCGAGAACGCGACACCGGAGATGATGCCGAACGTGAGCCCGTCCATCAGGTCATCGAAAGCCGGCCGGCTCGCGAGCACGACCGGGCCGATCTGGCGGATGAGTTCGCCGACGATCGGCACGAGCAGCGCGGCGATCAGGATGCCCGACAGGGTCGGACCACCGACGGAGATGCCGTTGAGGTCGGTCACGGGCACGGGCGGGGTGAGCCACCCGAAGAACTTGAGCAGACCCAGGAATCCGGCTGCGAGTACGCCGGTCAGCACGAACGCAAGCGCTGTGACCGGGATGGGCTGGTCCTCCCACTGGTTCACGTCATACATATAAACGATGTAGACGATCGGGACGGCGAAGGCGGCGATCAGAACCGCGATCGGAAGCGCCCCGAAGATCGCAGCGACCAGGGCCGCGGTGAGGGCGATCGTGAGAGCGAGGCGATAGGTCTGGGGATGATCGCCGGCCCCCCGCGGCATGATCGTGGAGACCAGGGCGAAGGACGCCACCGGCTCATCGGGCTTCACAGCAAACGATTTGCGTCTGGCCACGTCCGGAGTTCGCATGTCCTGCCCACAGCTGTGGCAGAAGTGCGCGACATCCGGCAGCGAGGCCCCACACCGTGGGCACTCCATGTTCACTACCTCTCTCTCACTCGACCGGCCGCGTGATCGGCCAGGTCCGGAAACGGTCCAACCGAACAAGGTTGACCGATCAGGGGATCAATCGGAACGCGCGGCAGCTTGCATTTCAATAACGCGCCAGGCGCGTCAGCTCGGCCCAGACCCGGTCGGCCTCGGCGACGAGCGCCGCCCGATCGCGGGAATTGTCGATCACGTGGGTCGCCACAGCGAGCCGTTCCGACCTGCGGGCCTGAGCCGCGATCCGCGCCTCCACCTGCTGGCGGGTCGCCCCGTCCCGACTCATGGCCCGCTCGAGCTGGACGTCCTCGGGGACATCCACGACGACGATGGCATCGAACCCGCTCGTGCGGCCGGTCTCCACCAGCAACGGGATGACATGGACTACGAGCGTGCCCTCGGGCGCCTCGGCCTCGAGGCGGTCGGCGGCCGCCCGGATCAGGGGATGCAGGATGGCTTCGAGGTCCTTCCGGGCCTCGTCGTCGCCGAACACCTTTCCGGCCAGCGCCTTGCGATCGAGCGTGCCGTCCGCGGACAGGATCTCGGGCCCGAAGCGCTCGGTGACCGCAGCGAGACCCGGCGTACCCTGCTCGACAACCTGCCGTGCGAGAACGTCCGAGTCAACGATCACCGCGCCCAGCTCGCCCCAGCGATCCGAGACGGTCGTCTTGCCCGAGGCGATTCCGCCGGTGAGTGCCACACGCATGATCCGGGACTCTAGCGTGACGGGCCGAATGGCAAACGGCGCCCGCCCCCGAAGGGACGGACGCCGTTCTCAGCGCTGGAACTGCGCGGCGACTCAGGCGCCGCCGGTCAGCTTCTCGCGCAGGGCCTGCAGTGCCTCGTCCGAAGCGAGCGAGCCCTCGACGCCGCTGTCGGCAGCGGCCTCGCCGCCACCGGCCGAGTAGGACGTGCCGGAGTCCATGGCGGCCTGGCTGTCGGCCGCCTCGGCCTCTTCGACCTGCTTCTTGTGGGCTTCCCAACGAGCGTGAGCCTCGGCGTACTGCTGCTCCCACGCCATCCGCTGCTCCTCGTAGCCTTCCTTCCACTCCTGGGTGTCCGGATCGAAGCCCTCGGGATAGAGGTAGTTGCCCTCGTTGTCGTAGGACGCGGTCATGCCATAGAGCGTCGGGTCGAAGTCATCGGCCGCGACGTCGACACCCTCGTTGGCCTGCTTGAGCGACAGCGAGATGCGACGACGATCGAGATCGATGTCGATGATCTTGACCATGACCTCGTCGTTGACCGTGACAACCTGCTCCGGGATCTCGACGTGGCGCTCGGCCAGCTCGGAGACGTGGACCAGGCCCTCGATGCCCTCCTCGACGCGCACGAACGCACCGAACGGAACCAGCTTGGTGACCTTGCCGGGCACGATCTGGCCGATCTGGTGGAGACGCGCGAACGCCTGCCACGGATCTTCCTGGGTGGCCTTCAGCGACAGCGAGACGCGCTCGCGATCCATCTCGACCGAGAGCACCTCGACGGTGACCTCGGTGCCGACCTCGACAACCTCCGACGGGTGGTCGATGTGCTTCCAGGACAGCTCCGAGACGTGCACGAGGCCGTCGACACCGCCGAGATCGACGAACGCGCCGAAGTTGACGATGGAGGACACGACACCCTTGCGGATCTGGCCCTTCTGGAGCTGGGTGAGGAAGTTGTGACGCACCTCGGACTGGGTCTGCTCGAGCCACGCACGACGCGACAGGACCACGTTGTTGCGGTTCTTGTCGAGCTCGATGATCTTGGCCTCGAGCTCCTGGCCCACATAGGGCTGGAGGTCGCGGACGCGACGCATCTCCACCAGCGAGGCGGGGAGGAAGCCACGAAGGCCGATGTCGATGATCAGGCCACCCTTGACAACCTCGATGACCTTGCCAGTCACGACGCCGTCCTCGTCCTTGATCTTCTCGATCGTGCCCCAGGCGCGCTCATACTGAGCCCGCTTCTTGGACAGGATCAGCCGGCCTTCCTTGTCCTCCTTCTGCTGGACCAGGGCCTCGATCTCATCGCCGACCTGGACCACATCGAACGGGTCCACATCGTGCTTGATGGAGAGTTCCTTGGAAGGAATGACACCTTCGGTCTTGTAGCCGATGTCGAGGAGGACCTCATCACGGTCCACTTTCACAACGGTGCCGGTGACGATGTCACCGTCGTTGAAGTATTTGATGGTCTTGTCGATGGCCTGGAGGAAGGCTTCGGGCGAACCGAGGTCGTCGACAGCGACCTGCGGGGTGGCCTCGAGGGAGGACGTCATGTAGTTAGGGCTCCGGATGGATATGGGTGGTCTGGCGCGCTGCCACCCCCGCGGCAATCAAGCACCTCAAGTGTTCCGACCCAAGTTCCCGACCAGCACGAGCGCACCCCTGCTCCGTCCGAGGAGCACGCAGGCGACAACGCGTGACCAGCCTAACCGCGGGCGGTGACGCCGGTCAATCTGGGGGCACTTCCGCGACCGGAACCAACGTACGATGCCAGAAATCCACCGTCCCGAGCAATCCTGTTGGTCATTATGACACCTTCTGATCATTTCCCGGACACCTTCCCTCCCCCGCTGGCGCGGCGCCCGCGCCGGGAGGAGCTCGCGGCGTACGCCGGCGCGACGCTGGAGAGCCTGGTCTTTCCAGGGGTACGCCTGCTGTTCGCCGGGATCAACCCCTCGCTGTGGTCAGCCGCCGTCCAGGCACACTTCGCCACCCCCGGGAACCGGTTCTGGCCGGCCCTGGCGAAGGCCGGGATCACCTCGCGGGTGTTCGACTGGTCGGCAGGGATTCCCGGGGAGGATGCAGAGGAACTGCGCGACCGGGGCGTCGGCATTTCCGGGTTCGTCGACCGTGCGACCGCCCGCGCGGATGAGCTGTCGGCGGCGGAGCTCCGCGCCGGAGGCCTACGCCTGGTCGAGCGGGTGGCGGAGTGGCAGCCGAGGGTGGTGGCTGTGCTGGGGCTGACGGCGTACCGCTCGGCGTACGGCGTGAAGGCGAAAGCCGGGCCGCAGGATCCGCCTCCGGGCGCTGACGCGGGCGTGACGGAGTGGTGGGTCCTGCCCAACCCGTCCGGGTTGAACGCGCACGAAACACTGGACTCCCTGGCTGGCGCCTATCGCCGGGCGGCCGAGCATGCGGGCGTCAGCCTGCGAGACCCGACCAGTTGAGCTCGACGAGCATGGCCGTGAGTTCGGACCGGGTGATCGCGCCCGGGTCGGCCAGCCAGCGGTCGGCACAGGCGTGCACCGACCCCACGATCGCGGTTGCCCAGACCCGGGCCTGCTGGTCGGCCATGCGGCCGGACAGCCAGTCGGCGAGGATCCGGGCTGCATCATCGGTGATGCCGTGGACCTGGGCATCGGCCACCGGGCCCTCCACCGCCGGCGGGCGGACCACGAAGCGATAGACCTCCGGATCGGCTTCGGTGAGAGCGAGATAGGCACCGATGACGCCGGACAGCGCGAGGCGCCCCTCACTCTCGGGCCGATCGCCGATGGCGGCTGCGATGCTGCGCCCGATGCGTCGACCGACCTTGTCGGCCACGGCTCGATAGAGCCCGGCCCGGTCCGAGAAGTGGCGATAGATCACCGTCTTGGACGTCCGGGCCTCTGCAGCGATGTCCTCCATCGAGACCCCCGACCCGTGGCGCCGAATAGCCCGAAGAGTCGCGTCGACGAGCTCCGCCCGACGCGCGGCATTGTGTTGCTGCCAGCGCACGGCGCGACCATCGGGCCGGTCGGGAGCGTCGCCTGTCATGATCGAAAAATATCAGGTACCCAGGGTTTCGGGTACTGTTGGTAGCGGATATATTGGAGGCGTTCGGGCGAAGAGGCCCACCTACTGGCAATGGAGCAAACATGACCGCTGCTCGTCGCGTCGCCATCCTCGGCGGCAACCGCACTCCCTTCGCCCGCGCCGGCGGGAAATACGCCAAGGCGTCCACCCAGGATCTGCTGACCGCTGCGCTGGAGGGCCTGATCGCGCGGTTCGGGTTGGGCGGTGAGCGACTCGGTGAAGTGGTCGCGGGTGGCGTCATGAAACACACGCGCGACTTCAACCTGACCAGGGAAGCCGTGCTGGGGACGAGTCTTGACCCCCACACCCCGGCCAACGACATCCAGCAGGCGTGCGCGACCGGCATGCAAGCGACCATCCAGGTGGCCAACAAGATCGCCCTCGGGCAGATCGACTCGGGCGTCTCGGGCGGGACCGACTCCGCATCCGATGCACCGATCGCCGTGAGCGAGGGGCTGCGCAGCATCCTTCTGGATCTCAACCGGGCGAGGACTCCCGGCCAGCGGCTGAAGATCCTGGCCCGTTTCCGGCCCGAGTTCCTCGCCCCAGCGCTCCCCCAGGCGGCGGAGGCACGGACGGGTCTGTCGATGGGCGAGCACATGGCGCTGACCAACCAGCAGTGGGAGATCTCGCGCGCCGATCAGGATGCGCTGGCCGCCGCCAGCCACCAAAATCTGGCCCGGGCCTGGGATGAGGGCTTCTTCGACGACCTGGTCACACCGTTCCTCGGCGTGACCCGCGATACGACCCTGCGGCCCGACACCACGATCGAGAAGCTCGGCGAACTCAAGCCAGTATTCGGTCGAGCCCTCGGTGACGCAGCGACACTGACCGCCGGCAACTCCACTCCTCTGACCGATGGCGCGTCCACTGTGTTGCTGTCGAGCGAGGAGTGGGCGGAGCAACACCACCTGAAGCCTCTGGCCTGGTTCGTCGACGCCGAGACTGCGGCCGTCGACTATGTGTCCGGCAACGAGGGCCTGCTGGTCGCACCGGCGTACGCCGCGGCGCGGCTTCTGGCACGCAAGGGCCTGACCCTGCAGGACTTCGACTTCTATGAGATCCACGAGGCGTTCGCCTCCACACCGCTGACACTGCTGAAGATGTGGGAGTCGGCCGAGTTCTGCTCGGAGAAGCTCGGGCTTGATGCACCGCTCGGGTCGATCGACCGCACGAAACTCAACGTCAACGGCGGCTCGGTCGCAGCCGGTCACCCGTTTGCCGCCACGGGCGGCCGGATCCTGGCCACGACGGCCAAACTGCTCGCCGGTGGTGGTGGGCGAGCCCTCGTCTGCGTGTGCGCGGCAGGCGGTCTCGGTGTCGCGGCGATCCTGGAGGCAGCTCGATGAACGATCCATATGCCCAGTTCATTGCGACCGATCTCGGCAAGGCGGTTGCCCGCAAACTCGGCCTACCCCGGCCGGTGACGCTGCGCCGCTTCGACCCCGCGGTGCCACTGTGTGACGAGCCGATTCTCGTCGCCGGGCCGGGGCCGATGGTGGCTCCGATCACCCACGCACTGCGCGAGGGTCACGAACTCGATGTGGTCGACTCGCTCGACGCGCTCACCGAGGAGACCAGGTTGGGGGCTCTGGTGTTGGACCTGTCGTCCATCCGCGAGCCCGCTGAGCTGGAGACCCTGAGGGAGCTCGGTGCGCCAGCCGTGCGGCGACTGGGACCGAACGCGCGCGTGGTCCTGATCGGCACCGACCCCGACGTCCTCGACGATTCGGGGGTGATCGCCACGCACAACGGGCTCATCGGGGCCACCCGATCGATCGCCAAGGAGCTCCGGGCCGGGGCCACGGCCAATATCGTGCTGGGTCCGGTCGATCCCGGACCGGCCGCCCTCGTGCCGGCCGTCGAATTCTTCCTGTCGGGGCGCTCGGCCTATGTCGATGGACAACCACTGCGGGTCGGTTCGTCCGGCGCGGAGTTCCCCCAGGACCCCGTCCGGCCCCTGACCGGGAAGGTTGCAGTCGTCACCGGCGCGGCGCGAGGGATCGGCGCGGCCATCGTCACCACGCTGGCGCGCGATGGCGCCACCCTGGTCGGTGTCGACGTGCCAGCCGCGGGCGACCAGCTCGCCACAGTGGTCAACAAGGTGGGGGGCAGTGCCCTCCTGCTCGACATCACCGCCCCCGATGCCGGCCGTCGGATTCTCGACCACTGCCGGGCCCGCCACGGCGGCCTCGACATCGTCGTCCACAACGCCGGCATCACCCGCGACAAGCTCTTCGTCAACACCGACGCCGATCGGTGGACTCAGGTCATCGACGTCAACCTGCGGGCGATCATCGCGATGAACGAGGTGTTCCTGGGTGAGAACGGCCTCCCCGAGGGCGGTCGGATGGTCTGCCTGGCCTCCCAGAGCGGCATCGCCGGCAACCGGGGCCAGACCAACTATGCGGCGTCCAAGGCCGGCGTGATCGGGCTGGTCGCCGCGACGGCTCCCGACCTGGCGCATCGTGGGATCACCATCAACGCCGTGGCGCCCGGATTCATCGAGACCGAGATGACAGCCCGGATTCCGTTCGCGACGCGCGAGCTGGGCCGCCGGGTCAACTCGCTCCAGCAGGGTGGCCAGCCGGTCGATGTGGCCGAGGTCATCGCGTTCCTGGTGCAGCCGGCGTCCCGGGCGATCAACGGCCAGACCCTGCGGGTCTGTGGCCAGAGCATGGTGGGAGCCTGACATGCCCCCGGCATTATCCGTCCCGGAAACCGTGCTTGCCGGTCCCCCCAACCTCACCCGCGAGCTGGCCCGCGCCGCCGTCACCGCCGGGTTCCGGCCCAGGGCCAAGGGTGCGCTGCCCGACACCGTGCTGAAACTCACGACCTCGATCGACCGTGAGCAGTTGGTGGCCTATCAGAAGCTGTGCGGGTTCGCGGTCAGCGATGTGCTCCCGCCGACCTTCCCCCATCTCCTGGGTTTCCCGCTGCAGGCGAAACTCATGGCCGCACCCGGGTTCCCGCTGCCCCTGCCGGGTCTGGTCCACCTGCGCAACGAGATCATCCAGCGTCAGCCGTTGCCGGCCGATGCGGAGCCCAACGTCACCGTGTTCGCCGAGAAACTCACGCCCCACCCGAAGGGCGTGACCGTCGATCTGGTGACCCGGGTGGAGGTCGACTCCACACTGGCCTGGGAGTCGCGCAGCACCTATCTGCACCGGGGCCCAGGGGCTGGCGAGACCCAGGAGGAGGTGCCGGACATGCCCGCGGGATTGCCGGTCGCCCGATGGCGGCTAGCGGCCGATCTCGGTCGGAAGTACGCCGCTGTGTCAGGTGACGTGAATCCCATCCACCTGCATCCGTGGGGTGCGCGGATGTTCGGGTTCAGGCGAACGATCGCCCACGGTATGTGGACCCATGCCCGGACGCTGTCGGCGCTGGGGCCCCAGGTCCTGGGCCCGGGGGAATCAGCGGTGTGGTTCAGGAAGCCGGTGTCGCTGCCCTCGACGGTCAATCTCGTGAGGCGCCCCGACGGCGCCCGCGGGATCGTGGCCGCCCTGGTGTCGAGCGGTGCCGATCCGAAGCCGCATCTCATCACGCGATGGCAACGGGCTGAACTCACGGACTCCTAATCTGGGCGGAGTTCGACGAGCACAGGAGCCGCCTTGACCACCGCCTGGATCGACCTGCCATCCGGCTATTCACTCACGATCGACAACGGGACAATCCTGGCCAGGAATGCCAAGGGCAAGGACCTGAAATCGGTCCCGGCTGCGGTCAAGAAGACCGACGAGTTCCTTGAACTCGACGGTCTTCTGACGTGGCTCAACGCGCACGAGGCCGAGTGTCGCGACCAGGTCGAGCG
>CAZEVN010000047.1:12564-14599 GCA_964515145.1 uncultured Enemella sp. | reverse complement strand
GTCTTCTGACGTGGCTCAACGCGCACGAGGCCGAGTGTCGCGACCAGGTCGAGCGCTGGCTCCTCCGTTCCCTTCCTGTTCCGACCGCTGTTCTGGCCACCGTGTGGCCCGACCCGACCTGGCAGGCGGCACTCACCGACCTCGTGGTCCGGCCGGCTGACGACGATGACGATGACAACCTCGGATTTCTCCGCGCGGCGACCGTCGAGGCTGACGGCAAGCCCACGGTCGGCATCGTCAACCTCGACGGCGAATCAGTGACGCTCGAAGCGGCCGAAATCCTGATCCCCCATCCGGCGCTGCTCCCCGACCTCGACGATCTCCGCGAGTTCGCCGCCGAACTCGGCATCGAACAATCGTTCAACCAACTGCAGCGAGAGGTCCATCCCCTGCCGGACCCCCTTCCGGAAGCCACCGTCACGTCCCTGCACGACTGGGCCGGTGCCGAGTTCGAACAGCTGCGGTTCGCGATGGGCCGAGCGACCGGCGCCGGGTTTGCGGTCAAGGGCGGCTATGCCGTCGCGCGGATCCACGAGGGCGGCCGTCTCGTCGAGGCGTCCTATTGGATCGGTGCCGACTATCCCGAAGGCCCGACCTGGACCGAGGATCTGTCCTGGATGGTCGACGGCAAGGAGCTCCCGGTTCGCGACGTGGGCCCGGTGGCCTACAGCGAGGGCGTGCGCATGGCCCGCCACATCCATGCCGGGCGCAAGGTCGAGGAGGAAAACAAATGAGCGACACCCGCGTCCGCCTCGAACTCGGCGGCATCACGACTGACTCCAATGAGGTCTCCGTGCCGCTCGTCGCTGCCACCTATGCGCACCCCGCGCTCGGCGATCGTCCGATCGTCCGGCTCGTTCCCGAACCGCTGTTGCCCGCCGAAGACCTCACGCTCGGGGTGTCGGGGCTCGTGGGGGGACGACGGCCGGCGGCTCGCACGCAGCCTCGATGAGCTCTATGGCACGGGTGCCGGTGAGGGCGAGGCAGAGGACAAGCTGGCCGGCCCCGGTGGTGGGAAGGAGCCACCCCAACCGTCCGCGCGCGTGTGGAGCGAGGAGTTGGACGAGCTGTTCGGGACCGACGTGCGTGACGACATCACGGCCGAGGCAGCGGCGGCGGGGCATCCGAAGGCGGTGGAACTGCTCGCCACTGCCGACCGGGTCACACCGTCGGTGGACTTGTTGTCGTCGGCGCTGTCCATGGCCGGCGGGTTGCCCGAGGCCATTGTCGCGCGGCTGCGCCCGGTCCTGCGCCGGATCGTCGACGAGTTGGCGCAGGCGCTGGCGAACCGCCTGCAACCAGCGCTGCGCGGCATGGCAGGGAGCCGGCGTACCCTCCGGAGGAATCCGCGCCTCGACGCCGCCGCCACGGTCCGAAGGAATCTGAAGCACACGGTCCTGGATGCCGACGGCGGGCACCAGCTGGTGGTGGCCACTCCGGTGTTCCGCCAGCCCATGGCGTGCTCGGCCGAATGGCACCTCATCGTGCTGGTCGATGTCTCCGGCTCAATGGAGGCGTCCACCGTCTTCGCGGCGCTGACCTCGGCGATCTTCGCCGGCGTACCCGCCCTTTCAGTCACCTTCCTCGCTTTCTCCACCGAGGTCGTCGACCTGACTGACCACGTCGACGATCCCCTGGCCCTGTTGCTGGAGATCAGCATCGGCGGCGGGACCGACATCGCGCGGGGGGGTGCGTGCGGCCCGGGAACGGGTACGCGTGCCCACCCGCACCATGGTCGTAGTCATCAGCGACTTCGATGAGGGCGGATCGGTGCCGGACCTGCTCGCTGGAATCTCGGCGCTGCACACGGCCGGAGTGAAACTCCTCGGCTGCGCGGCGCTGGACGATGCGGGCGGGGCCCGCTGCAACGCTTCGATCGCCCGTCAGGTCGCGGCTGCGGGCATGGCTGTGTCGGCCGTGTCGCCCCCGGCCCTCGCCCGCTGGGTGGCCGAGCAGGTAGGTTCGACATGACGGCGAGCCCCCAGCTGCCCGGCATGGATGCGGGCTTCGTCGCCGAGACCGTTGCAGCCCTTCC
>CAZEVN010000047.1:9749-12464 GCA_964515145.1 uncultured Enemella sp. | reverse complement strand
ACGCAAGCGTGGTGGTGCGGTGAGGCGACCATCGTGGGAGCCCGCCGGGGCGCGGTGACGTGTGGTTTCACAGCAGCGGCCTGGACACTGGCGCCGGAGTCGATCCGCTTCATCGTGGGCTCCCATCGTGAGGACGTGCTCGTGCGGCTGCGTCCGCGCGAACCCCAGGACGCGCACGGTGCTGCGTGGACCCTGGTTGGCGTCCGGTGTGAGAACTGGGGCCTGAGCGACTGGGTCTTCCCCGGTCTGGATCGCCTCACCCGCGCCGATGTCGGTGCCGAGATCAGCGACGAACTGCACGACGCCCCCACAGTCGGCGTCGAACCCTCGGTGATCCTGCGACGCTGGCGCGACGCAGTGGCCCGACAGGGACGCCGGGCTGTCACCGGAACCCAGCGCGCCGCGCTCGATCGCGACGGTCGCTGGCTTCTGGCCCATGCGAACCCCCACCGAGCAGCCCTCCTCGAGCGCCTGGCCGAGGCCGGAGCGGCAGGAACCCGGCGATTCGACGGGTCGTTCGAACCGGACCAAACAGCTCTCAGACCGATCTGGACCGCACTGGTCCTCATCAGTTGAGTCCATCACCCGGCCCACTGGGCTGAGTGGACTCATAGGAATGGCCTGTCGGTGTGCGAACCGTGACGACGTGGCCGCGGTCGGGTTCCATGGTCGAGGACGCCGACCAGCCCGGCATCGACTTGGCATAGTTGCAGGCTTCGCACAGGCCCTGAGCATTCACATAGGACGATTCGCCACCTTTGGCATGGTCGACCACGTGATCGTCATGTCCGATGAGCGCATCACACCACGGCATCCGACACCGCTGGTCCCGCAGCCTGATCAGCTTCCGCAACGCCGGTGACATCGACCGGCGGTTCACTTCCATCCGCACCATCCGCCCCGGTTCCTTGAAAAGGCGCCTGAGCGCGATCCGTTGCTCCGGATCCGCCTGCCCCACCAGGTCTCGCACCCAGGACGCGGCCACCGGTCCATAACCGTCCACATGCGCTGGCTCGTTGTCGACGCCGAACAACGCCTTGTCGGTGATCACGACGATCAGTTCGACCCCGCAGGGTGTGGCTGCGGGTGACCCCGTAAGTCGCTCCACGAGCGCGTCCGCCATCAGGGCGCCTCGCCCCTTCGACCGTGGCTTCTGCACAAACCCGGCTGCCGGGTCGGTGCCGCTGGCTTCAGGCTGTGCTCCCCCCGAGCCCCAGCGGGTCGGGTCACCGTTGAACCCACCGCCGGCTTTGGCCGCCAGAGCAGCGCGAAGCAGTGCGGCATAGGTCGCGACGCCCTCCTGCAGCCCGAGGATCGCGGTCATCCGGACCATGCCGTCGGGCAAAGGCTGGAGGCTCACTCGTCGCCCTCCGGCCGCTTTGGACCGGCGGCGGACCACCGCCTCCTGGTCCACTTCCACCACCTTGCGCCGCACTTCGGAGGTCAGCCGGTTGTTGCCCAGATCCGGGTGATCGGCCAGATAGCCCGAGAACCAGGCATCCACGACCGCCCGATCGGCGGGTGCCAAGCAGGCGGTCTCCTGCGCCACCAGGGTGGCCCGGTGTTCGTTCAACGCCCCCGATTCCAGGGCAGCCAGAGTGCAGGGCAATTCGTGCACCAGGCTCCGGGCCACCCCAAGCAGGATCGATCCGCGATAGGGCGACTCACGTCGGGCCAGCCCGACCTCGACGCCGAGCCCCACCCCGCGTTTCGCCTTGCGTACGCCCCGGTCGGCCTCCGCTTGTCGCCGCGCCGCCTCCAACGCCACCGCTGCGCGCGCCTGCAGAGCGGCAGCACAGGATTTCAGGTCCTCCGAACATCGCAGGAGATCCACCAAGGCCGCCTGATCCGCCGGTAGTGGAGCCGCGCTCATCCGCCCCCGCCACCAGCGCACCTCGGCAGTCAGCAATGCTTCATTGTTTTCCACCGCATAGTCGATCTCGTCCTGCAACGACAACGCTCCGTCGTCCATGGCCCGGATCGCTTCCCAGAACTCCAGCTGTTCGGGTGTCAACTCAGGCGGCTCCGGCTCGTCGGCGGGCTCGGCCCACCACGGCGGCAACGTGTCGTCATCCTGCGGGACGTCCAGCTCCAATGATTCGATCATGCAACTGATTCAAGCGGCGACCTCTGACACTTTTCCCGCTCCGTCGCGATCTCTTCCGGAACCGGAAGCACACCTTGGACGCACCACTTCCCGACCGAACACCCGCACCTCTGCAACACACCACTGGATATTTTTGTCATATTGACTTTCCCCCTCCTTTATTTATGGTCGATATGACCCCAACGAAGGACGACCATGATCCTGACCTCTGCCCAACGAGCCCGCGCGGCCGGCGTGCTCCTCGGCCAAGCCATCGGCGACGCACTGGGCGTCCCCTACGAATTCGGCCCGCCCGCCAAGGGCGTCGCCCGCATGATCGGTGGCGGACTGGGCCCATACGCACCGGGCGAATGGTCCGACGACACCCAGATGGCGATCTGCATCGCACAGGTCGCGGCAGGCGGACATGACCTGCGCACCCCCACTGGCCAGGACCTGGTCGCCCGGGCGTTCGTGGACTGGCGCACGAGCGGCGCCAGCGATATCGGCAACCTCACCAGCCGGGTGCTGCGTGACGCCGAGGCGTACGCCCGGGCCGGCGCGCTCATGCGCACGTGGTGGGCCTGGTCGCGCTGCACGACCGCCGCGCCACGGCCGATGCCGCCCGC
>CAZEVN010000047.1:0-9649 GCA_964515145.1 uncultured Enemella sp. | reverse complement strand
CGTGGTGGGCCTGGTCGCGCTGCACGACCGCCGCGCCACGGCCGATGCCGCCCGCGCCATGTTCTCGCTCACGCACGCCGACCGGCGCTGCGTCGAGTCATGCGTGCTGTTGTCGGAGGCGGTCCGCGTGGCAGTTCTCGAGGGGCGGCTCGACCTTCGCGGCGGGCTCGACCTGCTCGACGCCGGGCGCCGAACCTTCTGGGACGAGGCGATCGCCGCGGCCGAGACCGGGACGGCCGCCGACTTCCGCGCCAATGGCTTCACGGTCACGGCGCTGCAGGCGGCTTGGTGGGCCAACAACCACGCCGAGCCGAAGAACGTCGAATCCGCCCTGCAGCTCGCGATCGGGATCGGGCACGACACCGACACCGTGGCCGCGATCGCGGGCGCGCTCCTGGGTGCTCGGTTCGGCGTTCCGGCGTTGCCGCTCGACCTGGTACGCCGGGTCCATGGGTGGCCCGGGCTGCGTGCACCCGACCTGATCCGGCTGTCACTCGAGATTGCCACCCGGGCACCGGCCAGCTGGCCGTCGAGAAACTCGATCTGGCCTTCGCCCTGACCGACTCCGCCAGGACCGCCCGCGCTCTGGCCGACAACGGCCACCGCGTCCTCCTCCACTGCGTCGAGGCCCGCCATCGCACCCCCTCAGTCGCGCTCGTGATCAGCGGCCTCGTCGGCGTTCCTCGCGCGAGAGCCGAGGAAGATCTGCTCGGCGCACTCCCCCACGATCCGACCGGACTCCTCTGGAGGACGGCAGGTGACCTCGTCGACCAGTCCGGCGTACTCCCCAGTAGCCTGACCCCCATGACGACCTCCCCGCCGTGGGTTCAGAACTACCAGCCTGGCGTACCCGCCGAGATCGAGCTCCCCACCGAGTCCCTGGTCGACCTCCTGACCCGGTCGGTGGCCGAAGCCGGCCCGTTCACTGCGATGACTTTCTTCGGCCGGACGACCTCGTACGCCGAGCTGGGTGCCCAGGTCCAACAAGTTGCCGAGGGCCTCCGGATCCTCGGGGTCGAAGCCGGCGATCGGGTCGCGATCATCCTCCCCAACTGCCCGCAGCATGTCGTGGCCTTCTATGCGATCCTGCGGCTCGGCGCAGTCGTCGTCGAACACAACCCTCTTGCCACGCCCCATGAGCTGGGCGAACTCTTTGCCGACCACGGTGCGAAGGTTGCGATCTGCTGGGACGTCGCCGTGCAGAAGCTGCAGGCGTTCCCGTCCGACCAGCAGATCCCGGACATCATCGCGGTGAACATGCTCGAGGAGTTCCCGGTCGTTATGCAGGCTGCACTGCGCCTGCCGGTGCGCAAGATCCGCGAATCCCGCAAGGCCCTGACAGCCCCCACCAAGGCGACCCTCCCCTGGCGACGCGTGCTCAACACCGAGCCGCTCGACCCCAGCACACCGCGCCCGACCGTCGACGACCTGGCGGTGATCCTCTATACGTCCGGCACGACGGGCAAGCCCAAGGGCGTCATGCTCACCCACTTCAATCTCTATTCCAACGCCCTCCAGGGCGCGGCCTGGATGAAGGATGCGCAGTATCGCAAGGAGAACTTCTATGCGGTCCTACCCATGTTCCACGCGTTCGGGATGACGCTCTATCTGACCTATGGCGTCCTGCGACAGGCAAACCTGGTGCTGTTCCCCCGTTTCGATGTCGACCTGGTGCTCAAGGCGGCCAAGAAGCATCCGCCGACGGTCTATTGCGCCGTGCCGCCGATCTATCGGCGCACCGCCGAGGAGGCCAAGAAACGCGGGACCTCGCTGACTTCGGCGAAATACTGCATCTCCGGCGCCATGGCTCTCACCGACGACATCGTCGAACTCTGGGAATCCGTCTCCGGCGGCCTGCTCGTCGAGGGCTACGGCATGACCGAGTCGTCCCCCGTCGCCTTCGGCAACCCGTTCTGGCCGACCCGGAAAACCGGCACGATCGGCGTACCCTTCCCGTCCACCCGCATGAAAGTCGTCGACCAGGACGACCCCACGCGCGAGGTGGCGCAGGGCGAGCCCGGCGAACTGCTGATCAAGGGACCCCAGGTGTTCGGCGGATACTGGAACAATCCCGAGGAGACCGAGGCCGCCCTCCTCCCCGACGGCTGGCTGCGCACGGGAGACGTGGTCACGGTGGATTCCGAGGGGTACGCCACCCTGGTCGACCGCAAGAAGGAACTCATCATCACCGGTGGCTTCAACGTCTCACCATCGGAGGTCGAGGGCGTGATCCGACGCGTCGAAGGCATCGACGATGTTGCGGTGGTTGGTCACATCCGGCCCGACGGCTCCGAGATGATCGTGGCCGTGGTCGAGGCGGATACGTTCGACGAGGAGGCGATTCGCAGCCATTGCCGCAGCGAGCTGTCCGCCTACAAAGTGCCGAAACGCGTCATTCGCTCCGACGGCGAGCTGCCCAGGTCCCTGCTCGGCAAGGTGCTGCGCAAGCAGGTGCGCGAACGCCTGCCGCAGGATCTCGGCCGGGAGTCCTGAGCCCACCAGGGATCAGCGAGGACGAACCAGCGGCTCGACTGCACCGGGACCCGGAATAGCTTTCACAGAATCCGCTCCCATGGGTTCACCACACTCCGAGCACACCATGACCGCGTCGGCAGTCTTTCCGCATCCGCGATGGATGAGCTCCAGGGGCGGCCCGTCCGGCGCGGCATGGGCGTCACCCCACTGCCGCATCGCCGTGATCACCGACCACAGATCACGACCCTTCGAAGTCAGTCGATAGTCGAAACGCTCAGGCCGCTCGGAATAGGCGCGCTTCTCAAGCACCCCTTGCTCGACCAGATAAGCCAGCCGGGCCGTGAGGATGTTGCGCGAGATCCCCAGCCGGACCTGCAACTCATCGAAACGGCTGACTCCGAGAAACAGGTCCCGGACGATCAACAGTGACCAGCGGTCGCCGACGATCTCCAAACACTGGGCCACGGAGCAATGCATGTCCGAAAAGCTCTTGCGCTGCATTGGGCCGACGCTAGCCAGTTGCATCATGGAACTCAAACTTCTAGAGTCAGTTTCATAACAGAACTCACTAACGAGGAGTCACCATGCCCGATCTCGTAGCCGCGTCACCCTTCATGGAATTGCTGGGAATCACGTTCGATGAGATCACGCCGACTCAGGTCACCGGCTCGATCGCGGCCGATGACCGGCATCACCAGCCCTGGGGAGTCATTCACGGCGGGCTGTTCACCACGGTCATCGAGACGTTCGCGACCACAGGCGCCTATGCCGCGGTCAAGGACCACGGGCAGCTGGCGGTCGGCGTCTGCAACATCACGGACTTCATTCGCCCTCATCGCGAGGGACGGCGGCCAGGTGCGGCTCCAGAAAATCGCCGCACCCACCGCCTGAGCACAGGCGTCAGCACTCGATGACGTTGACGGCCAACCCGCCGAGCGCCGTTTCCTTGTATTTCGCCTGCATGTCCCGCCCGGTATCGCGCATGGTCTTCACGACCTCGTCGAACGTCACCTTGTGTTGACCGTCCCCGTGCAGCGCCGTGCGCGCTGCCGCGATCGCCTTCACGGACGCGATGGCGTTGCGCTCGATGCACGGGATCTGCACGAGCCCACCGACCGGGTCACACGTGAGGCCGAGATTGTGTTCCATGCCGATCTCGGCCGCGTTCTCGATGTGATCGGTGTAGCCGCCGAGGACACCGGTCAGGCCTGCAGCAGCCATCGAACACGCCGACCCGACCTCGCCCTGACACCCGACCTCTGCACCGGAGATCGACGCCTGCTGCTTGATGATGATGCCGATCGACCCGGCGATCAGCAGGAAGCGCACGATGCCGTCCTCGCTCGCGCCGGGCACGAACTCCGTGTAGTACTTCAGCACCGCCGGAATGATGCCCGATGCCCCGTTGGTCGGAGCCGTCACCACACGCCCACCGCCGGCATTCTCCTCGTTGACCGCGAGCGCCCACAGGCTCACCCAGTCCATGCCCCGCATCGGGTCGTCCTGCTGGCCGTCGACCTTGAGTTTGCGATAGAGCTCGGGCGCTCGCCGGCGTACGCGAAGCCCGCCCGGGAGGATGCCCTCAGTCTTCAGTCCGTTGTCGATGCACTCGGACATGACCGACCAGATCTTGAGCAGCCCGGCGCGGGTCTCCTCCTCCGGACGGAAGGCCGCTTCGTTGGCCAGGATCAGCCCTGACCAGGACAGGCCGGACTCCTCACACGCCGCCACCAGTTCGGCACCGGTGCTGAACGGATAGGGCAACTGGACCGATTCGGAAGGCAGCTCGTCGGCTGCCGCGGATTCCTCGTCGACGACGAAACCACCCCCGATCGAGTAGTAGCTCTTGCGACCGAGCTCTTCACCCGACCCGTCGAACGCCGTGAGCGTCATCCCATTGGGATGGAACGGCAGGCTGACGCGCCCATTGAGAATGAGGTCGGCCTGGGGGTTGAAGGTGATCTCCCGCTCTCCGCCGAGCGTGAGGCGATGCTCGTTGCGCACCCGGTCGATCTTTCCCGCGACGCTCCGGGGATCGACGGTGTCGGGCACCTCGCCCAGCAGACCGAGGATCACCGCCGTATCGCTGGCGTGACCCTTCCCCGTGGCACCGAGGCTCCCGAAAAGCTCGGCATGGACCCGCTCGACGCGATCGAAGACTCCCGCGCCCCGCAAGTCGTCGAGAAAACGTACGCCAGCCCGCATCGGCCCAACGGTGTGGGAGCTCGAGGGACCGATTCCGATCTTGAACAGATCAAACACGCTGAGTGCCATGAGACCATCATCACACCCGGCCCAAGTCCGCTCGAAGACTATCGCGAAGTCGGGACAGCGACCGATCGGTCAGGGCGCCAGATGCCGCAGGAATCGCAGGGGATCGGCGAGGAAGTGGCGCTCGCTCAACACCAGATCGAGATCGTTCCAGTCGGCGTCGGCGTACCCCTCGGAACCCAGCTCCAGGATCCGCGCCCCCGGCAGGGCCGCCAGGACCGGCGAGTGGGTCGCCAGGATAACCTGCACACCGTCGTCCTCGAGCAGTTCGAGCAGGGTCGCCAGCACCCGCAGCGTGGAGTTGAACGACAGCGCCGATTCGACCTCGTCGAACAGATAGAGCCCCGGCCTCGGGCAGCCGCGCGAGAAGCATCGGTCGGCGATCAGGTCGAGGAACGATTCCCCGTGACTGCGCTGATGGAACGAGGCCATCCCGACGTCCTCGAGATAGGTATAGAACCCGTGCATCGTCTCGGCCCGCAGGAAGTAGCCGCCGCGGGACGCGCCCGGCCCCCGGTCGAGCTTGAGGGCATCGCCGAGTGACGATTCCGTACGCCTCGTGGCATGCATTGCCCCGGTCGATCCCCCCTCCGGATTGAAGCCGTACGCCTCAGCGATCGCCTCGATCATCGTCGACTTGCCGGAGCCGTTCTCGCCGACAAGCACGGTCGCCCCACCCAGCTCCAGGCCCTCGTCGAGAAGCTGGCGCACGGCCGGAATCGTGTAGGGCCACTGCCGGAGGTCGATCTCCGCCCCCTCCCGCCGACCGAGCCCCCGGATCGGCCGGGGCCGCATCCACTCCGCGCCGGCCATGACGCTAGTGGGCGGCCTCGTGCCAGGACGTGCCGAAGCCGACGGACACATCGAGCGGCACAGCCAGGTCGACGGCATGGCCCATGCGTTCGCGAACCAGCGCTTCCAAAGCGTCCCGCTCACCCGGGGCCACCTCGAACACGAGTTCGTCATGCACCTGCAGCAGCATCCGCGACTTCAGGCCCGCCGTGACCAGACCGGATTCGACATCGAGCATGGCGATCTTGATGATGTCGGCGGCCGAACCCTGGATAGGCGCATTCAGTGCCATGCGCTCGGCCATCTCGCGCCGCTGGCGGTTGGAGCTCATGAGATCGGGCAGATAGCGACGGCGGCCGAGGATGGTCTCGGTGTATTCGGTCCGCCGGGCCTGGGCGACGATCCCCTGCAGATAGTCGCGCACGCCGCCGAACACCTCGAAATATTCGTCCATCAGCGTCTTGGCCTCAGACGTCTCGATCTTGAGCTGATTCGACAGGCCGAACGCGCTCAGGCCATAGGCGAGGCCATAGTTCATCGCCTTGATCTTGGCCCGCATCTCGACGGTCACCGCGTCGGGATCGACCTCGAACACCTTGGCGGCCGTCACCGTATGAAAGTCGATCCCGGAACGGAAGGCCTCGATCAACTGATCGTCCTCCGACGCGTGCGCCATGATGCGCATCTCGATCTGGGAGTAGTCGGCCGTCAGCAACGATTCGAAGCCCTGACCGACGACGAAGGCCTTGCGGATGCGGCGGCCCTCCTCGGTGCGGATCGGGATGTTCTGGAGGTTGGGCTCGGTCGACGACAGGCGCCCGGTCGCGGCGATCGTCTGGAGATAGGTCGTGTGAATGCGCCCGTCGTCGGCGACCGACTTGAGCAGCCCCTCGACCGTCTGCCGCAGCCGGATCGAGTCACGGTGGGCCAGCAGATGAGCCAGGAACGGATGCTCGGTCTTGGCGAACAATCCCTGCAGCGCATCCGCATCGGTCGTATATCCCGACTTCGTCCGCCGCGTCTTCGGCATCCCCAGCTCGTCGAACAACACCACCTGCAACTGCTTCGGCGACCCCAGGTTGATCTGCTTGCCGAGCACCTCATAGGCCGCATCGGCAGCGGCGACCACCTGGGCGTCGAAGTGGGATTCGAGCTCATCGAGATAGTCGACATCGACGGCGATGCCGACCTGCTCCATGCGCGCCAGCGTGCGCTGCAACGGCAGCTCGACATCAGTCAGGAGATGGGTCTGGGATCGCTCGGCCAACTCGGCGTCGAGCGCCTCGGCGAGATCGATGACCGCCCGCGCCCGGACCATCGCTGCCTGGCGCGCCGCATCGTCGGTGTCGACGTCGTCGAACAGAGCACCCTGGTCGGCCGGGGCATTCGGGTCGCCTTCATCGACCTTCAGCTCGCGCTTGAGGTGACGGATGCTCAGGTCGCCGAGATCGAACGTGCGCTGGTCCGGCTTCAGGATGTAGGCCGCCAGCTGCGTATCGGACGACAGCCCGCCCAGATCCCACCCCCGCGACCAGATGGCGAGCAGGGGGCCCTTGGCGTCGTGCATCATCTTGATCCGCGACTCATCGGCCAGCCACTCGGCGAGGACCTGCTCGTCGGCCGGGTCGAGGGTCGCGACATCGAGCCAGGCGGCAGCCCCGTCACTGGCGGCGAGCGAGAGCGCCGCGACGTCGCCGGCCCCGCGCGCCCACTTCCCCGTCACCTCGACACCAGCATGGCTCGCGCCGGCGGTGTGAGCGTCGAGCCACGGCTTCAACTCGCCCGGACCGAGGACGTCGACCGCGATCTCGAACCCACCCTCGGGCTCGGTCTCCTCCGGCGGCAGGGTCTCGAGCAGCCGATCCCGCAGGACGCGGAACTCGAGCGCATCGAACAGCGTGTGGGTCGCCTCGCGATCCCACGTGCGGCGCAGCATGTCATCAAAGGTGACGGGCAGCTCGAGATCAGTGAGGAGCGCGTTGACCTGCCGGTTGGTGCGAACCTGTTCGAGGTTGTCTCGCAGGTTCTGACCCGCCACGCCCTTGATCTGGTCGGCGTGGGCCAGGATGTTGTCCAGCCCATCCCACTCGGTCAGCCACTTGGCCGCGGTCTTGGGGCCGACCTTGGGCACACCGGGGAGGTTGTCGGAGGTCTCGCCGACGAGGGCGGCCAGCTCGGGATAGCGCGCCGGCGCCACCAGATATTTCTCCTCCACGGTCGCCGGCGTCATCCGCGCCAGGTCGGACACCCCCTTGCGGGGATAGAGCACGGTCACCCGGTCGTTGACCAGCTGCATCGAGTCGCGGTCGCCGGTGCAGATCAGCACGTCCAGCCCCTGCTCCGGTGCAGCGGTGGCCAGGGTGGCGATCACGTCGTCGGCCTCATAACCGTCGAGCTCGACATGGGTCACGTTGAGCGCGTCCAGCACTTCCTTGATCAGCTGGACCTGGCCCTTGAACTCGTCGGGCGAGGTCGACCGATTGGCCTTGTATTCTGCGTACATCTCCTGGCGGAACGTCTGCCGCGAGACGTCGAACGCCACCGCGAGGTGGGTCGGCTGCTCGTCACGCAGCACGTTGATCAGCATCGACGTGAACCCGAACACCGCATTGGTGTGCTGCCCGGTTTTCGTCGCGAAGTTCTCCACGGGCAGCGCGAAGAAGGCCCGATAGGCCACGGAATGGCCATCAATCAACAGCAATTTGGGGCGTTCGCTCGCCTGCGCATCCTGGGTCACCACACCCCGGAGCCTACCCAGCGCGTCCGACAGTTTTCGCCGCGACAGGGAGCGGGCCAGGCGGCGATAGGCTCCGCCCATGAGCCTGCCTCCGGAGATGTCCGACCTGCACAGCCCGCTCGACGCCAAGATGGGGCTCGAAGTCCTCGAGGTTTCCGCAGAGCGCTCCGTGGGCCGGATGCCCGTCGAGGGCAACACCCAGCCGTTCGGATTCTGGCACGGCGGCGCGACCGGCGTACTCGCCGAGACTCTCGGCTCCCTCGCCGCCTCCGCCCACGCCATCCCCCAGGGCAAGATCGCATTCGGCGTCGACCTTTCGGCCACTCACCACAAGTCCGTTCGGTCGGGTTGGGTGACCGGCACGGCGACCGCCCTCTCTCTCGGGCGCAGCATCGCCAGCTATCAGATCGAGCTCGTCGATGACGCCGGCAACCGGATCGCCACGGCGCGGCTCACCTGTCAGCTCGTTCCCCAGCGCCAGAATCAGGAGCCGGCCCGGAAGCCGGTCGAGCAGTCCCAGGAGGATCCCGCATGAGTCCCGCCCAGTTCCTCTTCCTCGGCACGCGCGCCGGGCACTCCATCGCCGACGCCGAATACGAGGCCATCTGCCACTATGCGGGCCTGCCGACCAGCCGGATGGATCGCGTACGCCTCGAGCTCGACCCCATGCCCTCCATCGACCTCGATAGCTATGCGGGCATCATCACCGGCGGCAGCCCGTTCAACTCCTCAGACCCGACCGAGGAGAAGTCCGACATCCAGCGCCGGGTCGAGTCCGACATGCACCTGCTGCTCAACGAAATCGTGGCGCAGGACAAGCCGTTCCTAGGCGCCTGCTACGGCGTCGGAACCCTCGGCACCCACCAGGGCGCGGTCATCGACCGCACCTTCGGCGAGCCACCCGGAACCGGCCACATCGAGCTCACCGATGCCGGCCGCGACGACCCGTTGTGCGCCGGCCTTCCGGACGAGTTCGATGCGTTCCTGGGTCACAAGGAAGCGGTACGCGAGCTCCCCGCCCATGCCGTCCTGCTCGCGACCTCCGGCCCGTGCCCCGTGCAGATGTTCCGAGTCAAGGAGAACCTGTACGCCACCCAGTTCCACCCCGAGCTCGACTCGGCCGGCCTGATCGAACGGCTCAACGAATATCGCCACGCGGGCTATTTCCATCCCGATGAGCTGGAGCAGCTCACCCATGACGCCCTGACGGCCAACGTCGTCTACCCCCAGATGATCCTGAAGAACTTCGTGGAGAAGTACGCCTAGCCTGCGTCAAGGAAGTTTTACATTTTATGTCAAGTTTCCTTGACTCTTGAGTCAAGCGCGCTTTACATTTGAGGCATGGAGAACCACCCCACCCCCACCTCCCCGAAC
>CAZEVN010000046.1:2168-25425 GCA_964515145.1 uncultured Enemella sp. | reverse complement strand
CGGCTCCCCGCGGGTGCCCTTCAGCTCCCGCCACTCTCTTCAGCTTGCCCTCCCAAACGCGAGCTGAAGAAACCTACGGGAGCCGAAGAGAGGTACGGGAGCTGGCGGCAATGCTCGGACCTCCCAACGCGTACGCCACGTCCCTTGCCGACAGCAGCCCACCTTCCGACACGTACGCCACGTCGGAACGTGACACCCATGTCGTGACGTGATGTTCGGCGCGGGATGTGGCCGGCAGGGATGGCCGGCAGGGATGGTCGGCGGTGGCCAGAGCGGAGCCCGCGCCACGAAGGACGACGGGCCCACCCCAGGATCACACCACCATCGGCCGCTCGGTGGGGAGGATCGGCTTGGGCAGCTTGGTGTCACCGCTCAGGAACCAGTCCACCCCGGCCGCACAGGACCGCCCCTCGGCAATGGCCCACACGATCAACGACTGCCCACGGCCGGCGTCACCGCAGGCGAAGACACCGGGCCTGCTGGTCTCATAGTGCTCGTTCCGCGCGACATTGCCACGCGGATCGAGCTCGAGCCCGAACTGCTCGACGATGCCGCCGGTCTCGGGACCGGTGAAGCCCATGGCCAGGAGCACCAGCTGTGCGGGTAGCTCCCGCTCCGAGCCCTCGACCGGCACGAACCGACCGTCCTGCAGCGCCACTTCGGTCAGCTTGAGCCCGGCGACGTTGCCGTCGTTGTCACCCACGAACTCAGTCGTGGACACGGCGTACACTCGCTCGCCACCCTCCTCGTGGGCGGACGAGACGCGATAGATCATCGGATAGGTCGGCCACGGCTGGCTGTCGGCGCGCAAGTCCCCCGGCCGGGGCATGATCTCGAGCTGGGTGATGGACTTCGCCTGCTGGCGGATCGAGGTGCCCAAGCAGTCGGCACCCGTGTCGCCGCCACCGATGATGATGACGTCCTTGCCGGTAGCCAGGATCTGACCATCGACTGCCTGGCCCAGGGCCGACCTGTTCGCCTGCGGCAGGAACTCCATCGCCTGATGGATCCCACCGAGTTCGCGGCCGGTGATCGGCAGTTCGCGCGGCACCGTGGACCCGATCGCCAGCACGATCGCGTCATAGCGGTCGATCAGCTCGTCAGCGGTGATGTCGACGCCGACGTTGACGGAGTTGCGGAAGATCGTCCCCTCATTGCGCATCTGGCGCAGACGACGATCGAGGACCGACTTCTCCATCTTGAACTCGGGGATGCCATAACGCAGCAGCCCGCCGGGAGCGTCGTCGCGCTCATAGACCGCGACCGTGTGTCCCTCCCGCGTCAGCTGCTGGGCGGCAGCCAGGCCAGCCGGGCCCGAGCCGATCACGGCGACGGTCTTGTTGGTGTGCCACTCCGGCAGGTTGGCCTTGACGGCGCGGTTGTCCCACCCGCGATCGATGATCGCGACCTCGACGTTCTTGATGGTCACCGGATCCTGCGAGATGCCGACGACGCACGCCGTCTCACAGGGCGCCGGACAGAGCCGGCCGGTGAACTCGGGGAAGTTGTTGGTCGCGTGCAGCCGGTCGAGGGCATCGGTCCAGTCGTTGCGATAGACCAGATCGTTCCACTCGGGGATCAGGTTGCCGAGCGGGCAACCGGAGTGACAGAACGGAATCCCGCAGTCCATGCACCGGCTCGCCTGCGTGGAGATGATCGGCAGCAGCGCCTTGCCCGGACCGCCGGGATAGACCTCCTGCCAGTCCTGCACCCGCTCGTCGACCGGGCGGCGTTGGGCCACCTCTCGGCCGTGCTTCAGGAATCCTCGGGGATCAGCCATGACTTCGCCTCCTATTCGTGTGTGGGTGTCAGGCCGTGACCGCCGCCATCATGCGGCGGTTGGTCTCGTCGGTGTCGAGGCCCTGGCTTTCGGCCTCGGCCTTGGCTGCGAGCACCTTGGCGTACTCGCGGGGAAGGACCTTCGAGAACGTGCTCGCAATGTCGCCGGCGAGCAGTTCGGTGGCCAGGGTCGAGCCCGTCTCGCGGGCATAGCGCGTCAGCAGATCGGTGATCTCGGCGACGTCGCTCTCCCCCAGCTCCACCACGTCAACCATTTCGGGGTTGAGGTTCTCGGGCCTGAGATCGCGGACGTACGCCACGCCGCCGGACATGCCCGCAGCGAAGTTCCGCCCGGTGCCCGCGAGCACGAGCACCAGGCCACCGGTCATGTATTCACACCCGTGGTCACCGATGCCCTCGACGACCGCCGTCGCGCCCGAATTGCGGACACAGAAGCGTTCGCCGACCTGGCCGCGCAGGAAGATCTCACCGGACGTCGCGCCATAGCCGATGACATTGCCGGCGATGATCTGGTCGCGCGGGGCGTACTGCACATCGTCCGGCGTCGTGATCACCAGACGGCCCCCCGAGAGCCCCTTGCCGACATAGTCGTTGGAGTCACCGATGAGCCGCAGGGTCACCCCGCGCGGCACGAACGCCCCGAAGCTCTGACCCGCCGAGCCCCGCAGCGTGATGTCGATCGTGTCGTCATCGAACCCCGCGCCCCGGGTCGCCTTCGTCACCTCGTGGCCGAGGATCGTGCCGACGGTGCGGTTGACATTGCGTACGCCGACCTCGGCCACCACCTGCTCTCCGCGCTCGAGCGCCGGCTGCGCCAGCGGGATGAGCTCGGTGCGGTCCAGCGAGGCATCCAGGCCGTGGTCCTGGCCGATGGTGTTGTGCAGCGGAGACGTGGCGGCGAAGCCGCCGCTCGCCCGGTGCAGGATGGGTGAGAGATCGAGCCCCTGTGCCTTCCAGTACGCCTCAGCGGCGCGGGTTTCGAGCATCTCCACCCGGCCGATGGCCTCCTGGAGCGTCCGGAACCCGAGGGCAGCGAGATGCTCGCGCACCTCCTCGGCGATGTATTCGAAGAAGTTCACGACGAACTCCGGCTTGCCCGTGAACCGCTCCCGGAGCACAGGGTTCTGCGTCGCCACCCCCACCGGACAGGTGTCGAGATGGCAGACGCGCATCATGACGCAGCCGGAGACGACCAGCGGGGCCGTGGCGAATCCGAACTCCTCGGCACCCAGCAGCGCACCGATGATGACATCACGGCCGGTCTTGAGCTGGCCGTCGACCTGGACGACGATGCGATCGCGCAGCCCGTTGATCAGCAGCGTCTGCTGGGCCTCGGCCAGGCCGAGCTCCCACGGACCGCCGGCGTGCTTCAACGAGGTCAGCGGGGCCGCACCGGTGCCACCGTCATGGCCCGAGATCAGCACCACATCGGCTTTGGCCTTGGAAACACCGGCCGCGACCGTGCCGACCCCGACCTCGGCCACGAGCTTCACGTGGATCCGCGCGACCGGGTTGGCGCACTTCAGGTCGTGGATCAGCTGCTTGAGATCCTCGATCGAATAGATGTCGTGGTGGGGCGGGGGCGAGATGAGCCCGACCCCGGGCGTGCTGTGCCGGGTCTTCGCCACCCACGGATAGACCTTGTTGCCGGGCAGCTGGCCGCCCTCACCGGGCTTGGCGCCCTGGGCCATCTTGATCTGGATGTCATCGGCGTTGGTCAGATAGTCGGACGTGACACCGAACCGGCCCGAGGCCACCTGCTTGATCGACGACCGCCGCTTGGGGTCATAGAGTCGGTCGGCGTCCTCGCCACCCTCGCCGGTGTTCGACTTGGCACCCAGGATGTTCATGGCGATCGCGAGGGTCTCGTGGGCCTCGCGGCTGATCGAGCCATAGGACATGGCGCCGGTGGAGAACCGCTTCACGATCGACGACACCGGTTCGACCTCGTCGATCGGGATCGGCGTCACATCACCACGGAACTGCAGCAGGCCCCGGAGGGTCATCAGCCGCTTCGACTGGTCGTCGACGTGGCTCGTGTATTGCTTGAAGATGTCATAGCGCCCGGCGCGGGTCGCATGCTGGAGCCGGAAGACGGTCTCGGGGTCGAAGAGGTGGGGCTCCCCCTCGCGGCGCCACTGATATTCGCCCCCGACCTCCAGCTCGCGGTGCGGCAGCGGGATGCCGTCGGAGGGGTAGGCCTTCAGGTGCCGCAGGCGGATCTCCTCGGCGATCTCGTCGAGGCCGAGCCCGCCGAGCTTCGAGGGCGTACCCGTGAAGTAGCGCTCCACCACCTCATCGGACAGCCCCAGGCACTCGAAGATCTGCGCTCCCGTATAGGACGCAACCGTCGAGACCCCCATCTTCGACATGACCTTGAGGACGCCCTTGCCGAGCGCCTTCTTGACGTTCCCGACCGCGACCCCGGGATCGACGGAGACATAGACGTCCTCGCGGGACATGTCCTCGGCGGTCTCGAACACCAGATAGGGGTTCACGGCGGAAGCACCGAAGCCGAGCAGCGTGGCCACATGGTGGACCTCCCGCACGTCACCGGCCTCGACCACGAGCGCCGATCGCGTACGCGCCTTCTGGCGCACCAGGTGATGGTGCACCGCCGAGGTCAGCAGCAGGGACGGGATGGGGGCGAACTCGGCGTTGGAGTGCCGATCCGACAGGATCACGGTCCGCGCTCCGTCGACGATGGCCTGATGGACCTCCTTGCAGATCTTCTCGATCGCATGGCGCAGGCCCAGGCCGCCGTCCTCGACGCGATAGAGACCGCGAACGGTGTAGGGCGCGAAGCCCGGCATGTCGCCGCGCCGGTTCAGGGTGACCAGTTTGGCGAACTCGTCGTTGTCGAGCACCGGGAACGGAATGACGATCTGGCGGCAGGACGCGGGTCCGGGCGCGAGCAGGTTCTCCTCCTGGCCGATGGTGCCGGCCAGGGAGGTGACGAGTTCCTCGCGGATGGCGTCCAGCGGCGGGTTGGTGACCTGGGCGAACAGCTGCGAGAAATAGTCGAACATCAGGCGCGGTCGCTGGCTGATAGCAGCGATCGGCGAGTCGGTGCCCATCGACCCGATCGGTTCGGCCCCGCTGTTGGCCATGGGCGCGATGATGATGCGCAATTCCTCCTCGGAATAGCCGAACACCTGCTGGCGTCGGGTCACCGAGCTGTGGCCGTGGAT
Source organism: uncultured Enemella sp. (assembly GCA_964515145.1). Taxonomy (GTDB): domain Bacteria; phylum Actinomycetota; class Actinomycetes; order Propionibacteriales; family Propionibacteriaceae; genus Enemella. The sequence continues at coordinate 20,434 of CAZEVN010000046.1, read as the reverse complement.
CGTGTGTTCGCGCGCGGGCAGGTCGTCGAGGCTGATCAGGCCGTCGGCGAGCCATTCGCCATAGGGATGTTCGGCCGCGAGCGCGTCCTTGATCTCGTCGTTGGGGATCACGCGATGCTGGTCGAGGTCGGCCAGGAACATCTGCCCCGGCTGCATGCGGCCCTTCGCGATGACGGTGGCGGGATCGATTCCGGGGAGTACGCCCGACTCCGAGGCCAGCACCACCAGCCCATCGGAGGTGATCGAATAGCGCCCCGGCCGCAGCCCGTTGCGGTCGAGCACAGCGCCGATCACGGTGCCGTCGGTGAAACACACGCTGGCCGGGCCGTCCCACGGCTCCATGAGGCAGGAATGGAAGCGATAGAAATCTCGCCGCTTCGGGTCCATGTGGGGGTTGTTCTCCCACGCCTCGGGGATCATCATCAGCACGGCGTGCGGGAGCGTACGCCCGCCCAGGTGCAGCAGCTCCAACACCTCGTCGAACGAGGCGGAGTCGGACTGCTCGGGGTTGCAGATCGGGAAGAGGCGCTCCAGGTTGCCGGGGATCAGCTCGGAGGCGAGCAGTTCCTCCCGGGCCCGCATCCAGTTGCGGTTGCCCTTGACCGTGTTGATCTCGCCGTTGTGGGCGATCAGGCGGAACGGGTGGGCGAGTTCCCACGCGGGGAAGGTATTGGTCGAGAATCGCGAATGCACCAGCGCCAGCGCGCTCTCGATGCGCTCGTCGTGAAGGTCGGGGAAGACCGCCTCCAGCTGATCGGTCGTGAGCATGCCCTTGTAGACGAGCGTACGGGCCGACAACGAGGGGAAATAGACCCCGAGCTCATGTTCGGCCCGCCGGCGCAGGCCATAGGTGAGGCGATCGAGATCGAGGCCCGTTTCCCCGTCCTGGCCGGCCACCAGCAGGTGCGCGAAGTGGGGCATGAGCTCGATGGACACCGGGCTCAGCGATGCCGGATCGACAGGGATGTCACGCCACCCCAGCACGGTGAGATTCTCAGCGGCGGCGAGCTTGGCGATCGCCTCGCGGGTGCGGTCTCGCTCGGTGGCGTCGGTGGGCAGGAAAGCCGCCCCCACGGCGTACGCCCCGGCGGCCGGGAGCTCGAACCCACAGACGGCCCGCAGAAAACGGTCGGGCACCTGGATGAGGATGCCCGCGCCGTCACCGGCGGCGGTGTCGGCACCGGTGGCACCGCGGTGATCAAGATTGCGCAGGGCCTCGAGGCCCTTGGCGACGATGTCGTGGTCAGGAATGCCACTCAGGTGAGCAATAAAGGCGACACCGCAGGCGTCGTGCTCATATTCCGGATCATAGAGCCCCTCAGCGGGGCGACGCAGCGATCGTTGGACAGACTCCTGAGTCATGCGTTTCTCCTGGCCTTCAGTGCCGAATCAGCACGGGAGCCGGAGAGTGCACACACACCGATGACAACGCCTCCGATGAAGTGCGCGGGACGTCGTCGACCCCTCTACGGCGGGAGAACCTTGCGAATCCACGACCCCGGTCGAGAAGTCCGGACCGATCAGAGAGATCCAGCCTGGGCCTCGGCCGGGCCCGGTTCAGTCGATCGAGCGCTCTGATCCCGAGCCGTCCGCGCCCGTTGGGCAAGCGCGGCTCGACGATAGTAATAGAGACCGACGGCCGCCGCAGCACTGCAGGCGAGTGAAATTGCAAACATTGCCTGCCAGCGACCGGCTTCTTCGTCGAGGATCAGGAAAAAACCGAGCCCGAAGATCAGCCGGAAAACCACCGCCGACACCCAGTGCCCCACCCGCATCCGGGCGTGCAGCACCACGAGGATCAGCGAGATCGCGACGCAGGTCACATAGTGGCCCGCCAGGAAGAGGATGAACTCGAGCACGCTTTTTTCGGCCATGAGACGGGTGATCGCGCCCTGCCACGCGGGCCACGACCAGGTGGCCCAGATCGCTCCCAGCACGACGCCCGTGGTGAGGACGTTGTAGCGCTGCCGCAGCGTGGGCTGCAGGACGGTGCGCCAGGCAAACTCCTCCATGATCAGACCGATCAGCATCCCGAGCGCGACGAGCCCGAAGATCGTGCCGACGTCACCGGGCAGGGCCAGCGGGTGGGGCACGAGGGGCAGATCGATGGGCTTCATCTGCCAGCGGAAGAACGTATAGAACTGCACGCACGCCAGCACGATCGCGAGCGCCACGCCGGTGATCAGCAGCGTGCGCCGCACCACCTGGGAGTTGAACCCCAGACCCGGCACCCACCGCGCGCCCAGGCCGAGCGGACGGTTCAGGGCCAGGACCGCGAGGCCGCCCGCCAGGGGCCCGAACGAGCCGAGATTGAACACCCAATACGCGATTGCATAGTGGACATGGAGCCAGAAACCGATGGCGGACACCACTGCCGTGACTCCGATGAAGATGGCCAGAGTCAGCCCGATCCGCTGTTTCACCGCACTCCCCCGCATGGCCGGCCCTTGCCGTGCCTCGACGTCAACGGCCCCATCTTGTCCCATCGGCCCTGCCTTGTCGCCCATGGCCACGCCTTGCGGCACGGTTCATCCCCGGTCACCGCTGGGCGGCGACCAGCGTCTGCAGGTCGGCTGTCAGGGCATCGACCGGCAGTCCCGGGGTCCAGAGCACGGTCGCCCGGTGATGGCGATCGAAACCGATGATCTGGGCGCTGTGGAGAATCGTGCCGTCCGGAGCGGACTCGTGGATTTCGACCCCGACGGCGTCGGCGATGCCACGGACCTGCCCGGACGTGCCGCGGAGGCCGACGAAACCATCCCCGTGACCCGCCAGCCAGCGTTTCAGTTGTTTCGCGGATCCGCGGTCGGCATCGATATCGACGAAGAGAACGGTGATGTCATCGCGAATCTCGGGGGCGAGCGCGTCGAGAGCGCCGGCCAGCCCGCCCACAGTGCTGTTGCACACGCTCGGACAATCGGGATAACCCAGATAGAGCAGGCTCACCGGAGTCGTCGGGCTGGTGCGCAGGTTGTAGGGCAGCCCGGCCGTGTCGGTCAGCGTCACATCCGGCATTCCGAACGGCTGGCCCAGCCACGCCCCGTGATAGGCCTCGGCCTCATCGGCTTTCGGGGCGATGGCCTGACCGGCCACCGACGGAGCGGCACACCCGGTCACCAGCACGGTGGCCAGCACCACGAGGGCGACAAGACATCGCATCAGGGTCCCCCTCGTCGCCGCCGGGCAGCGCAGGCGGTTCCTGCGCTTGGCCAGCGTACCCACGGCGACCCAACCCGACGCCGGAACGAGGATCAGCCGCGGACGCCCGCCACGAGGTCGTCGAGGACAGCCTGCAGGCCGTCGAGATTGCCGGGTTCGCCCGCATCCTCGGCCGCGACCAGGGTGCGCACCAGGGCAGAGCCCACGATGACACCGTCGGCGTACGCCGCGATCTCCTTCGCCTGCGCGCCGTTGGAAACGCCGAGCCCGATGCCCACGGGCACCTCCGGGCGCAGGGCGCGGATCCGGCGTACGAGCTCGGGGGCCGCGTCCGAGGACTGGGTCCGCGTGCCGGTGACACCCATGACGGAGGTGGCATAGAGCCAGCCGCGACAGGCATCGACGGTGCTGGCGATCCGCTCATCGGTCGAGGACGGGGCAACCAGGAAGATCCGGTCGAGGCCATGGGCGTCGGAGGCGGCCACCCATTCGTCGGCCTCGTCCGGGGTGAGGTCGGGCGTGATGAGCCCACAGCCGCCTGCGGAGGCGAGGTCCCGCGCGAAGGCATCCACGCCGTAGTGCTCGACGAGGTTCCAATAGGTCATGACGACAGCCTGGCCGCCGGCGTCGGCCACGGTCTCGGCCGCTTTCAGCGCATCGCGCGTGCGGACGCCGCGCTCGAGAGCCGCGGTGCCGGTGCGCTGGATGATCGGCCCGTCCATGACGGGATCGGAATAGGGCAGGCCGATCTCCACCAGATCACACCCGACGGCGAGGCGACGCATCGCCTGGAGCGAGGTCGGCACGTCGGGATAGCCGATGTGGAGGAAGCCGATCAACGCCGCGCGGCCCTCGGCCTTCGCCTGGGTCAGCAGGCGACCTGACTTGCCCGTATCGAATCGCCGGGCGCCACTGTCGGGGCTCATTCCGTTCCTCCGGTGGTCTTGTCGGCGCTGCCGTCGAGGCCGAACCACTTGATGGCGGTCTCGACATCCTTGTCACCGCGACCCGACAGGCTGACGAGCATCAGTGGCTCGAGGTCGGGCTGGGTTTCGGCGAGCTGCCGACCCAGGCGGAGCACGCCGGCCAGAGCATGCGCCGACTCGATGGCCGGCATGATGCCCTCGGTGCGGGTGAGGAGGCTCAGCGCCTCCATGGCCTCGGCATCGGTCACGGGCTCATATTTGGCGCGGCCCGTATCGGCCAGCCAGGCATGCTCGGGCCCGACGCCCGGATAGTCGAGCCCCGCCGAGATCGAATGCGATTCCTTGGTCTGGCCGTCTTCGTCCTGCAGGACGAAGGTGCGCATTCCATGCAGTACGCCCAGCTTGCCCTCGGAGATCGTGGCCGCGTGGCGTCCGGTTTCCAGGCCCTCGCCCCCGGCCTCGAAGCCATAGAGCTGGACGTCGGGATCGCCGATGAAGTCGGCGAAGATGCCCATGGCGTTGGAGCCACCACCGACGCACGCTGCGACGACATCGGGCAGGCGACCTTCGCGCTCGAGCACCTGGGCCCGGGCCTCCGTCGAGATGACCCGCTGGAACTCGCGCACGATCATCGGGAACGGGTGGGGACCGCCCACGGAACCGATCAGATAGTGGGTGTTGTCGACCGTGGCCACCCAGTCGCGGAGCGCCTCGTTCATGGCGTCCTTCAGGGTCTTCGAACCCGACTCGACCGCGACGACCTCGGCACCGAGCAGCTGCATGCGCGCCACGTTGAGAGCCTGGCGATCGGTGTCGACCTTGCCCATATAAACGACGCACTCCATGCCGAACAGCGCCGCCGCCGTCGCCGTGGCGACACCGTGCTGCCCCGCACCGGTCTCCGCGATCAGACGCGTCTTGCCCATGCGCTTGGTGAGCAGCGCCTGGCCCAGCACGTTGTTGATCTTGTGGGAACCGGTGTGGTTGAGATCCTCGCGCTTGAGCAGGACCCGGGCGTTGCCGGCGTGCTGGGCAAATCGAGGGGCCTCGGTGACCGGGCTCGGCCGGCCCACATATTCGGTGTGGAGCTTGCCGAGCTCGGCGGCGAACGCCGGGTCATGGATCGCCTGCTCGAAGGCTTCCTCGAGCTGGGCCAGCGCGGCGTACAACGCCTCGGGCACGAACTTGCCACCGAACTTCTCGAAGTGGCCGGTGGCATCGGGTAGGGCTCTGGTATTCACGTCTTCTCCGGTTCTTCCGGTGGGGGTGTGACTCAGCGGCCGGCGGCCAGCATCGCCTGCACGTTGGCGGCGGGATCGGCACCGGTGACCAGCGCTTCGCCCACCAGCGCGACGTCGGCACCCTGGGCGGCGAAATCGGCCACATCGGCGGCGGACCGCACACCGGATTCGGCGACCTTGATCACGGTGTCGGGAATGTCGGCGGCGAGCCGGGCGAAGTTGCTCCGGTCCACCTGAAGTGTCTTGAGGTCACGGTTGTTCACGCCGATCACCTCGGCACCGACGGCGAGCGCGCGGTGCACCTCCTCGACCGTATGGGCCTCGACCAGCGTGGTCATCCCCAGTTCGGTGGAGTATGCCAGCAGGTCGGCCAGATGGGCATCGTCGAGCGCCGCCACGATCAACAGGACGAGATCGGCACCGTTGGCCCGGGCCTCGAGGATCTGATAATCCGTGACCACGAAGTCCTTGCGCAGGATCGGCACCTCGACCCGCTTGCGCACCGCGACCAGGTCGGCCAACGATCCGTTGAAGCGGCGTTGTTCGGTCAGGACCGAGATGGCCGAGGCCCCGCCCCTGGCGTACGCCTCGGCGAGGGCGGCGGGATCGGCGATCTCCGCGAGGTCGCCCTTGGACGGGCTCCTGCGCTTGACCTCGGCGATCAGCTGCACGCCGGGACGGCGGAAGTCGGGTCGCGGATCCAGTGCCGGCGGCACGGCAGCCAGTCGTTCGGTGAGCTCGGTCACCGACACGTCACGCTGGCGCGCGGCCAGATCCTCGCGAACCCCGACGATGATGTCGTCGAGAGCCGTCATCAGTCCTGCCCAAGACCCATCTTGTTGAGGATGCCGCCCGCGATCGGAGCGATCGCGAGGATGACGAGGCCCACGATGATGATCGTCCAGTTGGGCGAGGGCCACGTGCCCGAGCCGGTCAGAAAGCCGATGGCCATGACAATGATGGCGATGATCGCCAGGATTGAGCCCGTCCACGCCGCGGTGGTCCGGCCATGGTGGATTTCCTTCACGGTGGTGCGGCGGCGATTCATCGAACCTTCTTTCGTCGTTGGTCATCCCCGCGAAACACGGCAGGGCCGATCCGGGGATGGCTTCGCGTCATTCTCCCCGATCGGGAGACTTCCTGCCAGTTGTATCGCCCATGTCGTCCGGACCGTTCGGATGATCCGGGACATCCGTGGGGTCGAAGCCCGCGTCCATGGCCTTCCAGACCTCCCCCGCGTCGTCGTCGGCCCGCGTGGCCGCCCGCGCGCCGGTGCGGGCGAACCGATCCGGGCGACGGGGCCAGGTGTGGGCTCGCGTCGCCATGATCACGCCACCCACCACGACGACAACCGCGGCGACGATATAGCCCACGCCGAGCGCGCCGATAGTGACGGTCGTGCCGGTTGCCGGATCGGTCCGCCCCTGCGCCCCGATCGCCACGAGCACCATGGCCACGCCCAGAAGTGCGGCGACACCGCCGAGCACCGCCCGGGTGCGCGGACCCGAGAGCGCGGCGAGCGCAGCGCCCGCGGCAGCGGTTCCGGCGAGGAGGCCGGCCATCGCGTTGGTGAGGTCATTGCCGGTGAGGTGTTCTTCGATCGTGAACGAGCCGGTCACCGTGGCCCACCGCTGGCTCGCCAGCAGCAGCGCCACCAGGCTGCCCAGGAGCAGCAACCCGAATGCGACCCCGCGGCTCCGGGCACCGACTCCGGGTTCAGCCATCGAGGGGGCTCATCCCGTCAGCCGAGGCCACGGCCCGGAGCACGGCCGCCGCCTTGTTGCGACACTCCGCGTCCTCGGTGGCCGGGACGGAGTCCGCAACGATGCCGGCGCCGGCCTGCACATAGGCACGGCCGTCCTTGATCAGGGTGCTGCGGATCGCGATCGCCGTATCCGAGTCACCGTTGAAATCGAACCACCCGACCACGCCGCCATAGACGCCGCGGCGCGTCAGTTCGAGGCGCTCGATGATCTCCATGGCCCGCACCTTGGGGGCACCTGAGAGCGTTCCCGCCGGGAAGCACGCAAGGGTGGCTTCGAGTGCGGTGCGGCCGGGGGCGAGCTGACCGGTGACGGCCGCCTCGAGGTGCATGACGTGGGAATAGCGGCGTACCTTCATGAATTCCACCACCTCGACGCTCCCGGGCACGCAGACGCGGCCCAGGTCGTTGCGGCCCAGATCGACCAGCATCAGGTGTTCGGCGCGTTCCTTCTCGTCGGCCAGCAACTCAGCCTCCAGCGCGGCGTCCTCGGCCGGGTCGGCGCCCCGCGGTCGGGTGCCGGCGATCGGATGGGTGATCGCGCGCCCGCCCCGCACAGTGACCAGTGCCTCGGGCGAGGAGCCGACGATGTCGAAGCCATCCATGCGCAGCAGGAACAGATAGGGGCTCGGGTTGACCAGCCGCAGTCGTCGATAGACCTCGAAGGCGTCGGCGGCGCCGTCGATCTCGAAGCGCTGCGAGACGACGATCTGGAAGGCCTCCCCCGCCTCGATCTCGCCGATCGCGGCGCGCACGCAGTCCTCGAACTCCTCGCTGGTGCGCTGGCGGACGACAACCTCGTCGGTGTCGGCCAGGGGCGCCGTCCGCACGCGCGCGAGGGAGGCGCGGGGCCTGGCTAGCTCGGCGGCCATGGCCTCGACGCGGGCGACGGCATCGGCGTACGCCTGATCGACCCGCTCATCGGTGGCATCGAAGTTGATCGCATTCGCGAGCAGCCAGACGTCACCGGTCTCGTGGTCGATCGCCGCCAGGTCATGGATGAGCATCATCACGAGTTCGGGCACCCGAAGATCGTCGACCGTATCCACCGGCAGCTTCTCGAGGCGGCGGACGATGTCATAACCCAGATAGCCGACGAACCCGGACGTGAGCGGCGGCAGGTCGGCCTGTGGATGATCCGACACGAGCAGCGCCAGCGAATCACGCAGGGCGGCCAGGGGGTCGCCACCGGAACCATCCGCCCCGGGCAGGCCCACCGGCACGCTGCCCGACCAGGTCGCCTGCCCCTCGACGCTGGTGAGCGTGGCGGCCGTGCGTACGCCGACGAACGACCAGCGCGACCGGACACCGTGTTCGACCGACTCGAACAGGAACGTGCCGGGTCGGGAACCGGCCAGTCGGTGATAGAGGCTGACCGGTGTGTCCGCATCGCTGATGACCCGCGTCGCTACGGTGATGACGCGGCGCTGCGTCGCGAGCTCGCGGAAGTCCTCCAGCGTCAGGTTGAGGTCGAGCGTCATCGCACGGCCTCCGCATCGGCGAGCAGGAGGTGGGCATCGAAGCAGCTCGTCGTCCCCGTGTGACAGGCCGGCCCGACCTGGTCGACCTGCACCAGGATCGTGTCGCCGTCGCAGTCGAGTCGCACCTCGCGCACCTGCTGCACGTGACCGGACGTCTCGCCCTTGACCCACAGGCTGTTGCGGCTCCTGGACCAATAGGTGCCGCGGCCGGTGGTCAGCGTTCGATGCAGGGCCTCATCGTTCATCCAGGCCATCATCAGCACCCGGCCGGTGGTGGCGTCCTGGACGATCGCCGGCACGAGGCCCGCGTCGTTGCGCTTGAGGAGAGAGGCCACGCGCGAGTCGAGGCCGATCACAGGGGTGTCTTCGGTCACCGCGTCATTCTCACCCATCAGCGTTGGCGGCATCGGGGCGGTCCACTAATGTGCGCCGTGTGAAATTCGCCAAATTCGAACGCGCCGAGTTGTGCACTACCCTCGATGGTCAGGGTCCCGACGCGCCCACGCTCTGCGAGGGCTGGTCAACGCATGATCTGGCCGCGCATCTGTGGATCCGGGAAACCGATCCGCTGGGTGCGCCCGGCATCGTGGCGAAGCCGTTGGCCGGGCTGACCGAACGCCGGATGGCCGAGATCAAGGCACGCTGGCCCTATGCGGAGCTGGTGGACCGCATCCGCCGCGGGCCGGCCCGGTTGTCCGTCTTCGCCTTCCCGGGTGTCGACGAAGAGGCCAACTCCGTCGAATTCTTCGTCCATCACGAGGATGTCCGCCGCGCGGTCGAGGGCTGGACCGCCCGCGACCTCGGGGTCGAGATCGAGGACTGGATGTGGCGGCGACTCAAGCTGATGGGTCGCGCGATGTTCCGCCGGTGCCCCGTGGGCGTCATCCTCGAACGGGCCCAGCCGGAAGGCGCGGTTGGCGATCCCGAGACCGTCCGCGTGATGCCCGGCGGCGACATCGTCACCTTGGTGGGCCTGCCCTCCGAACTGATGCTCTATGCCTCCAACCGTCGCGATCACTGCGAGGTGCGCCTCGTCGGCGACCCCGAATCGCTCGCCCGACTCGAATCGGCCGACCTCGCGCTCTGATCACCCCACGACAATGCGACAGGACCCGGTGGATTTCCACCGGGTCCTGTTGTTGGCTCGGGCTCAGGCCAGCTTGGCCAGGATGAGTTCCCGCACGCGGCCCGCATCGGCCTGGCCGCGCATCTCCTTCATGACCGCCCCGATGAGCGCTCCGGCCGCCTGCACCTTGCCCGCGCGGATCTTGTCGGCCACATCCGGGTTCGCCGCGATCGCGGCCTCGACCGCGGCCGACAGGGCACCGTCGTCCGACACGACCACCAGGCCGCGCTTCTCGACGACTTCCGCCGGGTGGCCCTCGCCGGCGAGTACGCCGTCGAACACCTGACGCGCCAGCTTGTCGTTGATCGTGCCCGCGTCCACCAGGGCTTGCACCTCGGCCACCTGGGCCGGGGTGACGGCGAGTTCAGCGAGGGCGACGCCCGCCTCGTTCGCCCGTCGCGCGAGCTCCGACAACCACCACTTGCGCGCGCTCTGGGGCGTACAACCGGCAGCGACGGTCTCGTCGATCAGATCCAGCGCACCGGCCGCGAGAACGTCACCGAACTCGCGGTCCGAGAAGCCCCATTCCGCGGCCAGGCGGGCGCGGCGCTGGGCCGGCGGCTCGGGCAGGGATCCGCGCAGGGCCTCGACCCACTCCCGGCTCGGGGCCACGGGCACGAGATCGGGCTCGGGGAAATAGCGATAGTCCTCCGCAGTCTCCTTGGGCCGACCGGCGGTCGTGCTCTGGGTGTCCTCGTGCCAGTGCCGGGTCTCCTGCAGGATCGTCCCGCCGGCATCGAGCACCGCCGCCTGGCGCATGATCTCGTGGCGCACCGCGCCCTCGACCGAGCGCAGGGAGTTGACGTTCTTGGTCTCCGTCCGCGTACCGAACTCCGCCTCCGGGTCCGGCCGCAGCGACACGTTGGCATCGCAGCGCACGTTGCCGCGCTCCATGCGCGCGTCGGAGACGTCGAGCGCCTTCATCAGGTCCCGGATCGCCTCGACATACGCCTTTGCGACCGCCGGCGCCTTCTCCCGCATGCCCTCGATCGGCTTGGTGACGATCTCGATCAGGGGTACGCCGCAGCGGTTGTAGTCCAGCAGCGAATAATCGGCACCCTGGATGCGACCGGTCGCACCACCCCTGTGGGTGGACTTGCCGGTGTCCTCCTCCATGTGGGCCCGCTCGATCTCGACGCGGATGGTCTCGCCGTCGACATCGAGGTCGATCCAGCCGTCGAAGGCGATCGGCTCGTCGTATTGCGAGATCTGATAGTTCTTCGGCATGTCCGGATAGAAGTAGTTCTTCCGGGCGAATCGACACCAGTCGGCGATGGAGCAGTTGAGTGCCAAGCCGATGCGGATGGCAGATTCGATCGCCTTGGCGTTCGCGACCGGCATCGACCCCGGCAACCCGAGGCAGACCGGGCAGGTCTGGGTATTGGGTTCGGCACCGAACTCGGTGGAGCACCCACAGAACATCTTCGACACGGTGTTGAGCTCGACATGGACTTCCAGGCCCATGACCGGGTCATAGCGGTCGAGTGCGTCATCAAACTCGACTACATCGGTCATGCGAGGCTCCCTTCGAGGGTGGGGATGCGATCGAGGAGCGGTCCGCCCCAGGTGGTCTCCAGTGACCGTTCGAGGGCGGCCCCCACGCGATAGAGCCGGTCGTCCGCCATGGCCGGCGCCATCACGTGGAACCCGACCGGCATGTTGTCGTCCGGGGACAACCCCACGGGGAACGAGGCGGACGCATTGCCCGCGAGGTTGGAGGGCGTGGTGCAGAGGTCATTCATATACATCGCCAGCGGGTCATGGATGCGCTCCCCGATCCGGAACGCCGTCGTCGGCGTGGACGGCGAGACCAGCACGTCGGCCTGTTCGAACGCGGCCCGGAAATCGCGCGTGATCAGCGTGCGGATCTTCTGGGCCGAGCCGTAATAGGCGTCGTAATAGCCGGCGGACAGGGCATACGTGCCGATGATGATCCGGCGCTTGACCTCCTCGCCGAAGCCGGCACCGCGAGTCATCGCCATCACCTCATCGGTGGAACGCATTCCGTTGTCGCCGACCCGCAGGCCATAACGCATGGCGTCGAACCGGGCGAGGTTGGAGGATGCCTCGGCGGGCAGGATCAGGTAGTAGGCCGCCATGGCGTAGTCGAAGTGGGGGCACGAGACCTCGACGATCTCTGCGCCGAGGGATTCGAGGAGTGCGACGGTTTCGCGGAAGCGCTGCTCGACCCCCGGGGCGTACCCCTCGCCGCCGAGCTCCTTCACCACTCCGACCCGCAGGCCCTTGACGTCACCCGAGCGCGCGGCCTCGACGATGTTGGGCACGGGCGCATCGATCGAGGTGGCATCCAGGGGATCGTGCCCGCCGATCACCTGATGGAGCAGCGCCGCGTCGAGCACCGATCGGGTGCAGGGGCCGGGCTGGTCGAGTGACGACGCGAGCGCGATCTGGCCATAGCGGGAGGTGCCGCCATAGGTCGGCTTGACGCCCACGGTGCCGGTGAACGACCCGGGCTGGCGGATCGATCCACCGGTGTCGGAGCCGATGGCCAACGGAGCCTGGAAGGCCGCGAGCGCCGCAGCCGAACCACCGCCGGAGCCGCCCGGGATCCGGTCGAGATCCCACGGGTTGTGCGTGGGCCCGAACGCCGAGTTCTCGGTCGAGGAACCCATTGCGAACTCGTCGAGGTTGGTCTTGCCGAGGATGACGATGTCGGCGTCGATCAGGCGCTGGGTCACCGTCGAGTTGTAGGGCGAGATCCAGCCCTCGAGCATTCTCGACCCGGCGGTCGTCGGGGCGCCGGTCATGGTGAAGACGTCCTTGAGCGCGAGAGGTACGCCGGCCAGCGGCCCGAGCGTCTCCCCCGCGGCACGCCTGGCGTCCACGCGGCGCGCAGCCTCAAGGGCACGGTCGGAGTCCACATGGAGGAACGCATGCACAGCACCGTCGACGGCATCGATCTGGTCGAGATGGGCCTGCGTGATCTCCTCCGACGAGCGTTCACCGGCGGCGATCTGGCGGGCGAGCTCGTGCGCGGTCGCGCGCAGGATGTCGCGGCTCATGCTTCCTCCCCCAGGATGCGCGGCACGCGGAAGCGATCGTCCTCGGCCGCGGGAGCCATCGCGAGGGCCTCGGCCACGGGCAGCGACTCGTGCAACTCATCGGGCCGGAACACATTGGTCAGCGGCTCGGGATGGGAGGTCGGCGGCACGTCGGTCGTGTCGAGTTCGGAGACTCGGGCCACGGATTCGAGGATCACCCCGAGCTGGGGGGCGAGCTTCTCGAGCTCCTCCTCGGTCAGGTCGATCCTGGCCAGGGAACCCAGCCGGGCCACATCGGACACGGTCAACGCCACTGTTTCACTCCTTCGGATTCGGGCGGGGAGAACCCACCACGTGGGCTCATGTTAGTGCCGCCAGCGGGCTGGGTGCTGGTCCCGGACGCCGCGGACGCGGTTGGACCCGGCCGAATTCGGGTAAGGAGCCGGTAACAACCACGTGTCAGTTGCATGACGCCGCGAGCATCATTGGCGATGCCGCCACGCGATAGGAGAGGATGACCGCGTGTTCCTGATCAGAGTGTCGTTGCCCGATCGTCCGGGTGCCCTCGGTGCTGTCGCCAGCGCCATGGGCACGGCCGGGGCCGATATCCATGCCGTGGAGATCGTGGGGCGGGAGCACGGCCGCGTCATCGACGACTTCATGGTCAACCTGCCGGCGGGCATGATGCCCGACGGTGTTGTGAGCGCCTGCACAAGTCTTCCGGACGTCAAGGTGTTGTGGTGCTCGCGCTACCCGGGCGGCGCGGGCCTCGAGTCCGATGTCGAGGTGTTGGAGCGCATGCTGGCCGACCCCGATCAGGCAGCGGAGATCCTCACCGAGTCGGTGCCGACGGTCTTCCACTGCCACTGGGCGGTTCTGGTGCAGGTTCCGGGTGGTCCCATCCGGCACGCCACCCCACTCGCACCCGATCTGTCGACGCAGGGTCTGGAACTCCTCGGGGATCTCACGGAGTGCCGCACGCTGGAGCTGCCCGCCGGGTGGGTCCCGCAGTGGGTGGAGACCACCGCCGGGATCATTCCGGTGGGTGCTGAGCTGTCGATCGTGACCGGTCGCCACGGGGGTCCGGAGTTCCTGGCGGCCGAGATGGCGCGTCTGCGCTACCTCGCGACCCTGATCACGTCCGTGATCCAGGGTGACAACGCCTGAACGGATCTCGTCCTGCTGGTTGCCCCGACGCGTCGAACGGGGCCCCGTTGGCTCTTCAGCTCCCCCTGGCCTCTTCAGCTCCCCCTGGCCTCTTCAGCTCCCGCTAACCGCTTGAGCTTGCGCCCCACCGCCATCAGCTTGTCCTCCCGTCTCCAGCGCCCCGTGCACCGGGGGCGGAGTCGGCGAGGGCAAGCTGAATCGAATTCGGGCCTGAGGCAGCGCACGCTAAAGCGGTCAACGGGCGCTGACTGCCGGGAACGCACGCTGAACGACGGGATTTCTCTCGCGATTTCATGGTTCCGACCGGTTCCGCAGGGTTGGGACGCCCCTGCTGCGGGAGGGCAAGCTGAATGGGCCCCTTGCACCCGACGTTTGGGCACACGGCGGGACCTCAAGGCGGTTTCTTCAGGGGCGCCAGGTCGACCGCCGGCATCCAGGAGCTGGATGGCGAGAACCCCGGGCGGGAAGCGCACGACCCGAAAGCACGTTTACTGGGTCCGGAAATTGCACCCATAGGTGCAATTTCCGCACCCAATCGTGGCCGAGGCCGGCACGCTCACAACGGGCCACGCGGCCAGGTGAGTGGAGCTCAATAGAAGAACTGGCCGAAATAGAACGCCAGCCCCACGAGCACCCCGAGGACGACCACGAAGATGATCGGCGTGAACAGCCGCACCCACCGCTTCCGGTTGGTGCTGGGCAGATCGGCTGGGCCCCACTCGCCAATGGCGGGACGGACGCGACTGGGCACCCGGCCGTTGAGGTCGAGATCGGAGAACGGCTCGAACCGGCGCCGCGTGGACGGCCGCAGCGCCAAGGGCTGGGGCATCGGAGTCGACTGAGCCACCGGCTCAGCCACCGGAGGCTGCTGAGCCGGAGAGTGGCTCAACGGCTGATCGACGTCGCGGGACTGCTCCATGCCGAGCAGCCTACGCGCGGGGCACCAGCCGATAGTGCAGCCTCAGCACGCGGGCCCGCCCCAGCCACAGGTCGTGATCGGTCCGAAGAACCCGCTCCGGGTCGAGATACAGCCGGAAACGCTCATGAATGGGGAGCTTCGCCGCCGAGATCACCCCGCCCGACCGCGCGACGACATAGGCCCCGATCGCACCGAACGGTCCCGGGGGTGACGTCAGCACGAACGATCCGTCATCGCCTGCCTCGGGCCGGAGGAAGACCTGGACATTGCCCTCCTCGAGCGGAAAAGTCACATGCACACACGGCTGGGCGAAACCGGGCAGACGCCCGACGCGATAGAGCCCGCTGAAGAGATAGTCGCCGGTGCTGCGCAGCGTACGCAGCCAGGCTGCACCCACCTGGCCACCGGTTCCACTGCGAAAGACGCGCACGGTCGAGTCGATGCCGCGGCTGACGTCAAGAGGTCGGACCGGGAGCGCCAGCTGGCCCACCCGACGACCGAACAGGCCCTCGATGAGGGCACCCCCCGGAGCGAACCAGGGCGACCACTGGCTCCAGGCATCCATCCGCCAATCCGCCGTGTGGGCATAGAACGCGCGGATCTCACCCGCCACGTCGGCGGCGGAGAAGCCGGGTCCGTCCAGGTCCGCGAGATCGGCCAGCAGTCCGGCCCCGGCTGTGGGCGGTTCGAGCCGAGCCCCCCATCCGCGCGGCCGCCTCCTCGAGCCATCCGTCCCGGACCACGGTCCCGGACGCCATGGGAGCATCCAACCAGGCGTGCTCGCCGTCGAGGTCGATCCGTCGCCCCACCAGCCGCCACCATCGGCGGGTGGAGGCATCCAGGCTGCGGGTCACCGCACCCATGACACCCTCACTCGACCCGGGCCACCGCTGCGGCAGCCTCCGGGCCCTCCTCCAGCAGAACAGCGAAACCGGGCCCATCAAGGATCGGCCGCTTCAGTGCCACCGCCTTGTCATATTTCGACCCCGGAGACTCACCGACCACCACGAAGTCGGTCTTCTTCGATACCGACGATGCCGACTTCCCCCCGCGGGCGACGATCGCCTCGGCAACCGAATCGCGCGTATATCCCTCGATCGACCCCGTCACCACGATCGACAGACCGGCCAGGGTCTGGGGCAGTTCTTCGCCGGGATCGCCGGGTTCATCAGCCAGCACGCACCCCGCCGCCTGCCACTTGGTGACGATCTCCCGACGCCAGTCGGTCGCGAACCACTCCCTGATCGATTCCGCAATGGTCGGACCGATCCCCTCGACCGCCGACAACTCCTCGAAGCTCGCGGCCTCAAGGGCTTCGATGTTGGGGAACGCCGCTGCGACATCGGGGGCCACGCCCTTGCCGATGTGCCGGATCGAGAGCGCCACCAGGAACTTGGCGAACGGCCTGGTCTTGACCTCCTCCAGGTTGGCCAGCAGCTTGTGGCCGTTGGCCGACAGGACCCGCTCCCCCGCCCCGGCGTCGCGTTCGGTCTTCTTCGCGTTCCGGGTGAAGAAGTCCGCGCGCAGCAAACCCTCCTCGTCGAGCGTGAACAGGTCGCCCTCGTCGGTCAACAACCCGGCCTCGAGCAGCGCGTCGGCGGCCTGCCAGCCCAGCACCTCGATGTCGAGGGCCTGTCGCGACGCCAGGTGGAACAGTCGCTCACGCAGCTGCGAGGGGCAGGAGCGCTGATTGGGACACCGGATGTCCTTCTCGCCCTCCTTCTCCGGCCGCAGCTCGGACCCACAGGCCGGGCAGTTCGTCGGCATGACGAAGGCTCGCTCCGACCCGTCCCGCAGGTCTGTGACGGGCCCGAGGATCTCGGGAATCACGTCGCCGGCCTTGCGCAGGACAACGGTGTCCCCGATGAGTACGCCCTTGCGCTCGACCTCGAAGCCGTTGTGGAGCGTCGCCATCGCAACGGTCGACCCGGCGACGAACACGGGTTCCATCACCGCATACGGCGTCACGCGCCCTGTGCGGCCCACATTGACCCGGATGTCGAGGAGCTTGGTCGTCACTTCCTCGGGCGGATATTTGAACGCGATCGCCCAGCGAGGCGCGCGACTCGTGCTGCCGAGCCGGTCCTGCAGGACGCGCTGGTCGATCTTCACCACCACGCCGTCGATCTCGTGGACATAGTCGTGGCGATGGTCGGCCACCTCGTTGATGAACTTCTCGACCGCGTCGAGGTCGGGCACAACCCGAGCCTGTTCGCTGGTGGGAATCCCGAACTCGCGCAGGAGCGCGTACGCCTCACTCAACCGCTCGATCGCCACTCCGGTCGCAACGCCGATGCCATGCGCGATGAAGGCCAGGGGCCTGGTGGCGGTGACCCTGGGGTCCTTCTGGCGCAACGACCCCGCAGCCGCATTGCGCGGATTGGCGAACGGCGCCCGCCCCTGCTCGACCAGAGTCTCATTCAGCGTCCGGAAGGCCTCGATGCCCAGGAACACCTCGCCCCGGATCTCGAGGAGCTCCGGAATCCCACCAGGATCGCCCCCCAGCCGGTCCGGGATCCCCTTGATGGTCCGCACATTGACCGTGATGTCCTCACCCACCCGGCCGTCGCCCCGGGTCGCCGCCCGAACCAGGCGGCCCTTTTCATAGACGAGGGCCACGGCCAGCCCGTCGATCTTGAGCTCACACAGGAAGCCCGAATCAGCCAGTCCCGCGCCCGCCTCGCGCGACACGCGGTCGCCCCAGTGCCGCAGCTCCTCGAACGAGAAGGCGTTGTCGAGACTCTGCATCGGGCTCAGATGCGTCACCGCGTCGAAGGTCGTCGACGGCGGCCCACCGACCTGCTGCGACGGCGAGTCCGGCGTACGCAACCCCCCGAACCGCTCCTCCAGCTCCGTCAGCTCCCGCATCAGGGCATCGAACTCCCCGTCCGACATCGTCGGGGCATCGAGCACGTGATAGCGCCAGCGGGCCTCGTTGAGCAGTTCGCTGAGCTCGGCATGGCGCTCCCGGATCTCGGCGGGGGCCTCCGCCAACGGGGCAGTGTCGCTGTCGGGCAGCTCCAGGTCGGGCGCGTCGGTGTCTGGCAGGTCTGGGGCGTCGGTCACGCGCCAAATCTAGGGGATGGCAAGGACATTCCCTCAGCGCTCGAGCTGGTCCCCCACGATGTCGGCCGCATCGGTGAGATGGCGCAGCAGTTGTAGCGCCGGCCCCGGGCTCCACCCCGCCAGGCCGCACGCGGGCGTGAGCATCAACCGGTCGTGCCAGGCCGCGCCGAGCTCCAGCGGTTGCAGGAGGCGCAGTGCGGCAGCAGCCAGGTGATCGGGCCGGCTGGGCACATCCGGCACATCGGTCCGGGCGATACCGAGCCAGAGTCCCCGCCCGGATTCCACCGCCGGACCGATCCGGTCCAGCAGCGCCCCGCTCAGGTGTTCGGCTGGCACCGACAGCGCCCCGAACCCGGCACCGAAGACGAGGTCGGGGTCGATCCCGGGCGCGCAACAGTGCAGGGCGCTCCGCACCCC
>CAZEVN010000046.1:0-2068 GCA_964515145.1 uncultured Enemella sp. | reverse complement strand
TCGCGGCGCGCCCCGTGATCCGCGAGCACCCGATCCCCGCGGCTGCGCTCGACCAGTGCCGCCATCGTCCAGGGACCGGCGCAGGCCAGCTTCAGCGGGCCGGCGTACCCCTGCGCCTGTTCCTCCAGGATGTCCAGGTCTTCACGGAAGCGTGCCTGTGCCCGACGATGATCGATGCCCGGGGCATCAGTGAGGCGCCAGCCGGTGGGCTGGAGGTCGAGCCCGAGGTCGGTAAGCATCCCCCCGGTCCGGCCGATCATCTGGGAGCCGACCCCACGGGCCGGCAACTCGGGGAGATAGGGCAGGTCGGGCAACTCGCCGAGCGTCATGCGCAGCACGGGTGCGAGATCATCGCCCGGCCAGGAGCCCAGGCCGGTGACCCCCACCTTCACGCGCCGGCTCCGGCGGTGGCGGCGGTGGTCCGGTCGATGGTGGCCGACCCGACGACCCGATCGCCGTCATAGAGCACGATGCCCTGGCCGGGTGCGATGCCGGTCGCCGGCGTGCGCAGGCGTACGCGCAGCGTCTCGTCACCCTCGTCTTCGACGAGCTCCACCTCCGCTGCCAACGGTTCCCCATGGGCCCGGACCTGCACGAACCCCTCCCAGGACCCCGGGGGTTGTTGTCCGGTCCAGGTCGGGCGAATGGCGTCGATGGTTCCGATGTCAAGGCTTTCGCGGGGGCCGACCACGACGCGACGGTCCACCGGCGAGATCGACAACACATAGCGGGGGCGACCATCCGCAGCCGGGGTCCCGACCCGCAGGCCTCGTCGCTGGCCGACGGTGAAGCGATGCGTGCCGGCATGTTCGCCCAGCACCAATCCGGCCTCGTCCACGATCTCCCCCGGCTGGGCGCCGAGGCGCCGTTCGAGGAACCCCGCCGTGTCCCCGTCGGGGATGAAGCAGATGTCGTGGGAATCCGGCTTCTGGGCCAGCCGCAGGCCGAGCCCCTCCGCCTCGGCCCGCACGTCGGGCTTCAGCGAGTCGCCCAGCGGAAAAGCACAGTGGCGCAATTGGTCGGCATCGAGCATGCCCAGCACATAGGACTGGTCCTTGGCCTGGTCGACAGCCCGACGCAGCTCGGGACCGTCGGGTCCTTGGATCAACCGGGCATAGTGACCGGTCGCCACCAGGTCGAACCCCAGCGCGATGCCGCGGCGCAGGACGGCGACAAACTTGATCTTCTCGTTGCAGCGCAGGCACGGATTGGGAGTCCGGCCCGCCGCATATTCGCTGACGAAGTCGTCGATGACCTCGTCGGCGAACTCCTCGCTGAGGTCCCACACATAGAACGGAATCCCCAGTCGGTCGGCAGCCCGCCGCGCATCGTGGGAGTCCTCGATCGAGCAGCAGCCCCGGGCCCCGGTGCGATAGGACTGCGGATTGCGGGACAGCGCAAAGTGCACCCCGGTCACATCATGTTCGGCCGCCACCATCCGGGCGGCGGCGACGGCAGAATCGACGCCACCGGACATCGCCGCGAGTACGCGCACGTTTCCTCCCCAACCCAAGCTCCTGCCGAACGCCCGGAGAGTTTACCCGTCCAGGGCAACGATCTCCGTGTCCGGACCACCGGCGACCAAGCGGGCGCGACGCAGCGCCTGGGGCAGGGCCTCGACCGCACGCTGCATGTCGCTCGCGTTGCTGTTCCAGCCGAGCGAGAACCGCAGGGATTCGAGGGCCTCGATCTCGGCGCGTCCCATCGCGAGCAGCACCGGGCTGGGCTGGTTCACCCCGGCCGTGCAGGCGGACCCGGTCGAACAGTCGATCCCCGCCGCATCGAGCAGCATGAGCAGGTTGTCGGCCCGCACGCCCGGAAACGACACATTGAGAATGCCCGGCGAGCCCGGGCGTCCGTTCGACACCCCGCCGAACAGGTGGACCGCGAAGCGCAGCCGATCGGTCAGGCGGGCGAGTCGCTCGGTTTCGGCCTCGAGCCGTTTCACCGCGCGGTGGACGGCCGCCGCGAACGCAGCCGCCAGGGCCGGCGCCGCGGTGCCCGAACGCAGGTCCCGCTCCTGACCGCCACCGAAGGCGTACGCCCGCAGCGGCAGCTCCCGGCGCGC
>CAZEVN010000045.1:0-25841 GCA_964515145.1 uncultured Enemella sp. | reverse complement strand
GGGAAGGGCGGGACCGGCGGTGGGGGCGGCACAGCAGCAGCGGCCGCTCCCGTCGGTTCGGGACCCGCGGCGCTCGGCTGCCCGGGCGGAGGCTGGATGATCGACTGCTCGACCGCCGACTGCGGACCCGCCGCCGACTGTGGACCCGCCGCGGACTGCGGACCGGCCGCGGAAGGCTGCCCGATCGCGGAGGACTGCGACTGGGCGAAGAACTGGGAGGTCTCGTCGCTCTCGCTGTGCACGAGTTTCGACAGCTGCTGCTTCAGGATGCTCCGGCGCAGCAACCAGGGTCGCGCCTCGTCATCCCGCCCCCGCGCGATCGCTGCCTCGGCGCTCGCCGCCGCTTTGTTGATCTCGTCGTTCAGCGCTTCCATCTTCTGGCGCAGCATCCCGGTGAAACCGGGAGTCGGCGCCGCGGGCCCGGGCTCTGCCGCTGGTACGCCCGGCTGCCCCTCCGGGGGCACTCCCTGTGAGTGCGGTTCGGCCGGTGGCATCGGGACCGGCTGGACCGGCTGAGGCTGTTGGACCGGTTGGGGCGGCATCGGCTGTGGCGGGGGTTGCTGCTGATACTGCGGGGGGTAATTCTGCTGCGGCGGCGGACCCACGGGCCCCATGGGTGGACCCACAGGAGCCATGCCGAGCGCGTCCTTCACCGGGTCGGGGTGGCCCTGGTCGGACAACCACATGAGGTGATGGAGCACGTGGGCCCAGCGGTTGACCAGCGGCGTACGCAATCCGGGCGGGACCGCGCGAGCCATGGCGATCGCGCCGAGCTCATCGTTCGTTGGCACGGCCTCGCCACGATTGCGCTGCAGGAACGCCCACGCCAGCAACACCTGCCGTCGCCGGCCGGCCTGGTCCATCATGCGGTCCCCCTCAGAAAGTCCACCCGGCATCCGGCGCCGACACCTGGGTCGGACCGGTCACGGGCTGGTCTGGCACGTTGCGGCGGGTCGCATCGTCACCGGGGAACGCCGGGATGATCGACGGTCCCGAGTCCTCCGCAGCCGCGACCTGCACCCGCTCGCCGAGATCGAACGTATAGTCCGGCAGCCCGTCCCCGAACTCCACCTGAACGGCGCGCCGATCGAGTCCTTCGATCCGTTCGAGCGGCCAGACCTGAACGACACCGTCGCGGCCGTCGAGGCGAGCTTCCCGGGCGAGTACGCCCGCATCGAACTTGCCCTGATCGGGTCGGGGCACGCCGACACCGGCCATGAACTCGTCCTCCGACAGAGCCGTTCCGGGCGTACCCTCCGCCGTCGGCACCACGACCCGCGATACCAGCCGCGATCTATAGTCGGGCTGGCCGAGTCGCTGGAGCGCGAAGAACCACAGCTGCTCCCCGGCCGCGCTGCCCACGCCACCCTTCTCGAGCTCATCGGCCCAGGCGGTCAGATAGGACTCGCTGACATTCGCCCGCTGGGCGAACATGCGCCGCGGATCGGCGGTGAGGTCGTGGGCACCGGTTCCGAGTCGGGCGCCGGCATCATTGAGCGTCGCATGCCAGGGTCCGTCGAGCCAGCCGGTGACGAACATGTCGCGCCGCATGAGCGACACGACCTCGGCGGTGGCCTCGGTGTCGACCTCGGCCCGGCCCACCCGCGCATTCGGCGGCAGGCCGTCGGCGATCGTCCCGGTGTCGGGCGTGCTGCGGGCAATGTCGCCGAACGGCGCGTGCAGCACGACACCGAGCACGCGGGTCCAGTCGAGGAACTGACCGTAGGCCTCCGTCTGGCGATGCAGGTCACGGACCGCGGTGCGCAGATTGGCCTGATCGGCTTCGGCCTGCGACAGGGCCGAACGCCGTCGGTTGAGGTCCTGGAACAGCTGGCGCTGGCCCTGCACGAACAGCAGGAACGATCCGCCGAGCCAGACGAGCAGGCCCCCCGCGATACCGGCCAGCAGACCCCACCAGGTGAGCATGCCGATGCCCGTCAACACGGCGAGCACCACGATCAGGCCCACGAAGCTGAACAGGATGCCGCGCATCCACGCAGCGATCCTCTTCTGCCTCGCCTGCGTGCGGGCATTGGCCAGGTCGACCTGATTGTTGGGTGACACCAGGCCCATCAGGTGCTGGACCTCCTGGGAGGTCTGCATCAGTTGATCGGCGATCATCGCGCCGGTGCGCGCGGCATAGGAATGCCGCGTGCTCTGGGCCCAGGTCTCGAATTCCCGCAGCGTGGCATCCGCATCCCGGGCGAGCGACGGCTGGTTGCCGAGCTGGCGTACGCGCGCGGCGAACGTGTGCTGGCCCAGAGGGTCGGCGGCCCGGACGTCCTTGATGTCGATGGCGGCGGCGATGCGCGGGGAAATCGGGAAGGCTTCCTGCGGGCTGGGCACGCAGTCGGACATCCGGCGCAGGACACCGCGCTCGGTGCCGACCTGGATCGGCGTGGTGCGCGAACGCTCGCCGGCATCCATGAGCGTGAGGCCCGATTCGACATAGTCCGACCAGACGGCGGAGAAGTCGCCGGCGATCTCGTGCGTCCGCGGGCCCGAGCTCTCCATGAGCTGACCGAGATTGGCCGAGGCGCGCCCGACCTGGCGCCAGTCGGCAGCACCGTCGGCGAGCTGCCCCTGGGCGACAACGGCATACGACGACGGGTCCGAGCCGAACACCGCCTGCTGCACCCGCCCGGCCGCGGCCGATCCGGCATCGCCGACGATGAGCGAATACCACTTCATCGGCGCCATCGTCACCGAGGCCCCGATGAAGCCGAACAGCATCTTGATCGCCTGCCCGATGCCCACCTTCTCGGCCTGCACCGCCGCCGGGGCGATCCGCTCCCCGCGGAACAGCCCGGCATGCCGGGACAGCACCGCCGCGGCCATGTCGTTGGCCGCCATCGGCGCATCATCGATATAGACGGCCTGCGATCCGTGCTGCCGCGGCAGGGGTACGCCATCGTCGAGCGACAACAGTCCCGCCCGCACGTGGTCGGAAACCGCGGTGGCATCCAGATTGCGATAGAACGACCGGACGAGCCGAAGCGTCGTGCCGAACGGCGCGGGCACGCCGTCGAGCGGCCCGTCGTCGAGGTCTTTCCACAGGCCCGCGACGCCCGCCACACAGGTGGCGGCATAGGGAGCGATCTCGACGGGATCGGTGCTGGCGCGCAACACCGAATGGCCGAGACCGGGACCGCGGGACTCCTCGGGCGCGATGAGCAGGTTGTGCCAGCCCTCGCGCGCCAGATCGGCCGCCACCGGACCCGAATCGGGGCGGGTCACGACCATGCGGATGAGGTCGACCCGGCGGACCGCAGAGGTGTTGAGGATCGACTCGTGCAGCCGGTGTTCGACCTCGCCCGGGATGCCGGGCGCGCCGGCGATGGCCGGGACGAGCACAACGAGGCGAACCGAATCGAAGCGCTGCGAGGTCAGGACCTGTTCGACGGTGGTGCCGTTGGACCGACCGCCCTGCACCAGCAGAGCCGGGGTCTGGCCGCGGGACGGGGTCCCGGAGGACCAGGCCGAGGTCTCCACCCACAGGAACGGGTGCAGCAACTCGGTCGCCGACCAGTCAGCGAGCGCGTCGCCCACAGCGGTCAGCGGACCGGGCGGGCAGGCGAGCACGACGAGTGACGCCATCAGAAGGCACCTCCGATGCCGGGCATTTCGATTTTCTTCTCGGCGAGCGAGATCGGGGCCTGCCGCGAGCCGGTCACCGGATTGGCCGCCAGCCGCTCGGCATCGTCGATCATGGTCGCCAGTTCGGCGCACGCCCACCAGACATCCGGAGCCAGGTCGCGGAAGATCGGCGACTGGGCTGCGACGGCCCGATCGTCGATGACCGAGAAGGTGCCGCCACCGGGCGCGCCGTCATCACCGGGTGCCATGAAGTGGGTGCCGGCCAGGTCGCGGACCGCGACCAGGAACGAGCGGGCGGCCTCGGCTCGCGAGGCGATGTCGGTGGCCGTGTCGGCACCGGGCACCCGGGACAGTGCGCCCGAGCCGATATTGCCTTCGCGCAGCCACTCGACGAGGACGTCCTTGCCGGACCGCTCGACGATGCCGGCCGACGGACCGAGGGCGTTGCCGTCGAAGATCCCGCGCAGGACCCGATAGGGGGCGAGCGACCCCATCACCGGATTCTGGTGGGAGCGCGCCATCGCCAGCAGGATCGACTCCAGCACCGCGGGCAGCCAGTCATAGGAGGCCTTGAACCGCTCCGGTGGAGTCAGCAACGGATGCGGGAAGTCGACCCAGGCGCGGTTCTGGCGGTCGAAGACCTCGACCGGCCGATTGAACGGGGCCTCCGGGATCCGGATCGCTCCGACCACCTGGCCGAGGAACCAGCCCGCGACCATGGCCCGGCGCTCGACCTCGGCCATGGGCAGCGCGGCATGCAGGGGGCGCGACCGTCGGTTGGCCCAGAAGGCCTCCCGGCCGGCGGGCGACGTGGTCGACCACTGCTCGGCCACGGGCCGGAGCACGGAGTCGAAGCAGATCGGTGCATACAGCGGATAGGAGCCGAAGATGTCGAGGCGGCGCACATGGTCGGAGTCGTTGATCGACTTCAGGTAGTTGTCCCGCGTCGAGCCGTCGATCTGGGAGTTGTTGATGATGACGCGTTCGAGGTCGCCCGCGACCGGCAGGTCGGCGAACGGCACGGCCGAGAACTTGAAGCGATATTCGACTCCGCGACCACCGTGCAACAGGGCGACCGCCGCATCATTCGCCGAGATGAGCGGCAGCGCCAGGGTCAGCGCCTGGTTGAACTTGCCGGCCATGTCGTCGAGCCTGGCCTGGCGCTCCGACTCGGCCGCCCCGACCCCGCGGACATAGTCACGCAACGACATGGAGCAGAACCGGTGGAACGACTGCTCGGGCCGCGCCACGAACATCCGGGCGCGGTTGAGGAGCTCGAACGGGCGGGCGTGCACATCGAACCGGGCGCGGGACGGCACGACCGACTCCCCCGTGTGGGGGTTGGTCTGGAAGGCCCGGCAGGCCCAGGCCGACGTCAACTCGATCAGCCCGCCCGGCGGGCGTACGCCTCCGGTCGTCTCCCACAGCCCGGAGATCACCCGGCGGGCCACGCCACCCCGTGCCTGACCGAAGCCCATGCGGCTGGCGGGGTTGTCCTCGGTCGCCACGGCGGCCTGCAGGTCTGCCATGTATTGCGGCAGGAACTGCGTCGAGCTCGTCAGCAGCACCTCGTTGTTGGCCTCGTCGAAGCGTTCGGGCGCCTTCATGTCCGAATCGGACGGCCAGGCGGAATATTCGTTGGTGGCCAGGCGGGCGAGACCGTCATGCCGTGCCGCCGATCCGCGAGCCTGTTCGAGCAGGCGCTGCTGCTCCGAGATCGCGTCGCCGAGCGGGTTGAGGACGTCGGTGGCGAAGTGGGTGAGGACCTCGGCGAGCATGCCGGAGGCCTTGGCATAGACGTGCTGGCGCACCCGATCGGCCACCCCGTTGGAGAGCGCCGTCATGATCTGCTGGCCGCCGGCGATCTTGCCGCGGATGCCGTTGAGCGCGATGGCGACCTGCTGGGGCACCTCGGCGATGTCGTTGCTGTCCCATCGACGCAGCTCGGTCGCAGCCGGGATGACGGCTTCCTTGATGTGGGACCGGAGTCGCTCCACGAACGCGGCCGCATAGGGCAAGCCGTGGTCCGAGATCGCAGCACCGACCGTGTCGATCAGCCGGTTGAGCAGGTCCTGATGCCAGGCGAACGCCCACAGATAGGCCTCGCGCGTCGCGCCCTCGGACAGCATCGCGCGCCGCGAATTGAGCACATTGGACAGGATGGGCGTCCACTGGTTGGCCTCGTGGCCGTCCGGCGGCGGCAGCTGGTTCATCACCTGCGTCGTCACGATCTGGTACGCCGCAGTGGTCACCGCCTCCTGCGGCATCGCATCACCCATGAGCCATTGCGCGAGGCCCTGGGAGTCGCGCGCGGAGGCCGTGTTGAACATGCGCAGGCGGGAGAGCAGCGCACCCCACTGGGAGTTGAGCAGTGCGCGCACCTGTTCGGTGCCGGAGGCCGTATTGCCCTCCTGCAGGTGGCCGTCGAGGAGCCGGTCGACCGCTGAGCGGGCGATCCGCTGGGCCGCATACTCGGCATACCGATCGCGGCCCATCGACAGCGACGCGAACCCGAACGAGCCCCACGGGAGCGGGTCACCCTGGGCGCCCCAGCCGAGATAGGACGAATCGGGCGGCACCGAGCCGGTGTTGCCGAGGTCATAGGACACGAACTGGTCGGTCGCCGACTCCGACATCATCATGCCGGACAGGCCGCGGGCGAGACCGCGATAGACCGCCTTTGGCGATCCGTCGCCGAACATCGTGCGCTGTGAGCCCACGAACCGGCCGACCGGGAACACCCGGGCGAACGGGATGGCGGCTCCCGTGCCGTACTGCTGGCCGAGCGCATTCAGGGTGTCGACATCGTGCTCCTGCGCGGACCCGGTCTGGGAGGCGACGATCTCGCCGAGCATGGCGAGGGCGTTGGAGCGTACGCCCGAGCGCGCGCTCTCCGGCAGCGAGTCGAAGATGTCGGAGGACACCATGAACACGGCCATGAGCTTGGGATCGAGACCACTGATGGTGGTGAGCAGTCGGCACACATCGAGCGCCATCGACGCACCGGCACCACCGGCCATCGAGGAGACGACGAGGACGATGGGAACCTCGTTCTCCGAGTACGCCCCCATCCGCAGCCGAGCGGCCGCCGCCTTCATGTCGGCGTGGGTCTCGACGCGATGGAGGTCTTCCCAGGCGGCCACGAGACCGGAGCGGACGACATCGGCCTTCGACAGCGTGATCATGCGACCGACCGCGCGATATTGCCCGGCGCCGACGGAGATCGGGGTCGCGACGGCCCCCGGGTTGCGGGGCGCCCACGTTGCGATCGACCCGAGTGCCTTGGTGGAGGCGAGCTTGCGGGAGACGGCGAAGTCGAGGTCGGCGTACGACCCCGCCTTGGGTCCCAGGCCGAAATAGCGGCCGCCCTGGTGCTCGACATTGCCGAGCCCGTCGGGCCCGCCCTCCTCGGCGCTGGGCACGTCCAGATGGACGAACTGCCAGCCGCGCGGCAACTGGTCGACGCCCTCGGCAGCGAGGTCGGAGCGCAGCTGATCCATCATGTAGGCCAGCGTGGACCCACCGGATCCACCACAGCCCACCACCAAGAATCGCCTCATGTGCCGTGAACTCCCATCATCGTTGTGGCCGGGGCAGGGCCCGACGCGCGCTTAAGCAGCCTAGGCCCTTTCACGGCCAGGTCGTCTCCCCATTCAGCCGAAGGGATTCTGGCCGAAGGGGTTGGGTGGGTGCCCCTGCTGCGGACCCTGCTGGGGCCCCGGGGGCGGAGGTTGCGGGTGGTGCTGCTGGGAGCCATAACCCGGTTGCGGCGCCTGGGGGTAATGCTGCTGGCCCCCGGGCCCCGGCTGGGCTCCCCCACCGAACGGATTGCCGCCCGGGCCGCCCGGACCGGGCTGGCCGGGCTGGCCGGGCTGGCCGCCCCCGAACGGATTGGTCCCGCCCTGCGCTGCCCCGCCCTGCCCGGAGGCGCCGGTGTTGAGCCCGCTCAGAGTGCTGAACAGCTGGGGTCCGCGACGATTCAGGTCATCGACGAGCTCCTGCCGCTGCTGGGGGGTCGCGTCGCCGGCCACGAGCAGGACGGCGGTGGCGCGATCCGCCGGACCGGTCGGATCGTGCAGCAGCACCCAGTTGTTGTGCACCGCGAGCGGGAGGCGGGCGTGGTGATGCTTGCCAGCGGGAACGGGATGAGCCGAGGACACCCCGACCTGTTGACCCGCTTCCACGACGACCTCACCGGTGCCGAACGGCGACTTGCCGGCCTTTGTCTGCAGAGTGACGCCACCGACATCGAGCGAGCGGGCGCCCCCGGACGGGATCCGGGCCATGTCGCGCAGGTCACCCCCCTGCAGCATCAGGGGTGAGCCGTTGCGGAGGAGTGTCGAGCCGCTCACCTGAACCGGCACCTGCTGGGTCAGCAGCGGGCGGTCCGGGATTTTGGCGGTCGCCCACTTGGCCAGATAGAGCAGTGCCAGCGGGATGCCCGGGCCGAGCACGAGGGCGGCGATGAGGGTCAGGACGAAGTTGGCGGTGTTGAGGGGCCGGCGTACCTCCGCGGAATAGTCCACCGTGAAGTCCTGCACCTTGTCGGGCGAATCGAGCGACGCCATCTTCACGACGAAGGTGCCGGTCAGGCCGCCCGATCCGGTCTGCGGGCTCGTCAGCGTGAGCGGCAGATCCTGACTGGCCCCCGACTCGATGCGAACACAGGTGGCGTCGCTGTTGGCCGGCGACGTCAGGCTGACCGAGGTGATCTCGGCAGGACCGGTGGTGACCTCGGGAGCCCGGGTCGAATCGAGCCAGACGCACCCGGGGCCGTGAGCGGTCAGGACACCGGACAGGTTGACCGGACCCTCGACCGATCCGAAGTTGACGTGCTGATCCACCCGACCGAACCCGGCGGGTGCAATGACCGTGAAGGGGATGTCGGCGAGCTGGGGTCGGAGTTCGGTGCCGGGCACGTTCTCACCCGTCCGCGGATCCTGCCAGCCGGCCGTGGTCACATTCAGCGACAGCCGGATGGAGGCGGGACCGGGCTGGAGGTTGCTCGCATCGAGCCGCTGGGGCTTGGCGATGTCGTCGCGACCCAGCCCGTTGGCGATCGGGGTCTGGTTGCCGTCGGCATCGATCAGGGTGGCGTCCATCGACACCTGGCCCAGCAGCCTGCTCGGGTCGATCGTCTGCTTGTTGGCGTCCTCGAGCGCGAAGGTGACCTCGGCGGTGTCGCCTGCGCGGACCTCGGTGGTCTGCGCACCCGGCCACGCCGGGAAGACGTTGCCCGAGATATGGATCGAGGTGCGCGACTTGGCCTGCGGGTTGGCACCGGTCGGGTCGAAGAAGATCAGCCGCCAGCGGCCGGTCCAGGCTGGATTGGAACCCTCGGAGTCGAGCGTGGCCGAGAAGGTCTTCTTCGACATCCAGGTGTAGGCGACCTTCACCCCGTCGGTCTCGATCGTCTGGGGATCACCCGCTGCGGAGCGTTTCAGTTCGACCTGCTTGTCGCCCGGGCTGACAAGCACGATCCGAGGCTCGTCGATATCGCCCGAGCCCAGGATCGACACCGAGTTGATCGAGGCATCCAGGACGAAGCTGTGGGCCCCTTCCTCACAGAGCTGGGCCTGGTCGCCCTGGCAATAGGAGCCTTCCTGCGTCGTCGCGGCGCCGGTGATCCGGTCGAATGCCTGGAGCAGGGTGTCGATGTCGGCCGCCAGCGCGAACTGGCCGCTGGCGGGCTGGGCACCGCAGTTGCCGGTGCCCTCGACGACGCGTCGCATCAGGTCGAAGTCGGAGGCCTGGGAACCCCCGGCCGTCAGACCGACGCCGAAGATCGTGATCGGCACGACGCGGGTCTGGTCCGCAAGACCACCCGGACGGCACAGTGATTCGGTCGCGGCCGCCTTGGCCCTGTCGCGATCCGCGGTGTTGCGAAGCGGGTTCTCCGGGTCATAGGGACGATCGATGGGATTGGCGTCCTCGTCGGGAGCACGGTCGATGTCGAGCGCACCGTCGGAGAAGAACACGATCGCCTGGCACGAATCGGGGGCGGCCTGCTTGCGCTCGTTCAGCGCCTTGCGCGCGCCGTCGAGACCGAGCCAGTAGTCGGTGCCGAAGCCCGAGTTGCGGTTGCGATAGTCCCGGATATCGGTGATGACCCGATTCACGCTGCCGGGATTGAGCTCGCTCCACTGCGTGCCGGGCTCATAGCGATTGGCAAAGCCCGCCAGCGAAATGTTGAGATTGAGGGCACCGTCGTCGGCCGACTTGGCCAGCCGCCGGAGCAGATATTCGCCCGCGGCGACGCGCGCTGCCTCGGCATCCGAGCTCTGCAGTGAGGCCGATGTGTCGATCAACACGAGCAGGTCGCCGCGTTTGGAGCCGTTGAGGCAGGCGACATAGCGATCGGCGGCCGAGTCGGCCGCGTACGCCGGCGTCGCGCGAGTCAGGCCCAGGAGGACCACACCACCGACGAGGAGAACGGCCGCGAGGACCAGGCGTACGGTCTTGTGCAACAGGTTCACTGACTCCCCGATCACAGGTGACCCACCCAGTCCGCGATGCGCAGCGCCGGCGCGAGGATGCACAGCAGGCACAGGCCGATCGCGACGTAGTGGAGTGGTTTGACCCAGCTCGGCGCGGCATAGAGACCGGACGAGCGGGCGAAGGTGTCCTTGACGACGAAGAGCGCAAGCAGGCCGATCGCGATCGGGCCCGCCACGAACCAGCACACGATGGCGACCCAGGGAATGTTCAACAGGATTGCGACGACGCCGGCTGCGAGGGCGAGCCCCCCGGCCAGAAACAGCAGCCAGGTCGGCGGCTTGGCCGCGGTCAGGTTGACGGGCGCTGCGGTGGAGCCGAAGACCGAGCCGGGTTGGGTCTGCTGGCCTGGCTGCCCTGGCTGGGCTGCCTGGCCGAAGGGGGCACCTGGACCCTGCGGCTGGGGCGCCGGCCCATAAGAAGATTGTTTCGGCGCGGGGTTGGCGCTCGGCGCGGTCAGCGGATTGCCCTGGACCGGCCCACCGAACGGGTTGCCACCGGGCGGCCCGCCGGGAGGCGGCTGCCCTCCGGGGCCGGGCGGCGGCTGGCTCGGCGTACCGAAATTGAACGGATCGGCGCTCATGGTAGCCACACTATTCGGGCCGCGGGCTAAGGCCACCCCTGTCCGGGGTCGTTCCGGGTCACGGTCTGACCACGGTCCCCCGACCGTCACCCCTGGCCCCAGCCATGTGGCGGCACCCAGCCAGGATCACGGCGTCGGGCGACCCAGTGCGCGCAGCATGTCCCTGCGGATCAGGCCGCTGGGTACGCGGATCAACGCCAATAGGCGGCGAAGCGACGCTCCGCACCGCGATCGGTCGGCTCGCAGAGCGTCGTGGTTTCCACCAGGGTGCGGCTCCCGGACAGGGCAGTCAGCCGCCAGTCCATCCCATACTTGAGCCAGCCCGGCTCCTCGAACCCTGCCACCTCGGCCAGGTCGCGCATGCAACGCGAACGTGGCAAGGGCGACCAGGGCTGCCCCACCATCGCGAACGCGACCTCGACCGGCTCGTTCTCCACAAACACCGCGACCGGCGCAAACGTGTCCAGGCACCCCTTCTCCAACAGCCCGCCCAGGCCGAACCCCCGCGCCAACAGGAACACTCGGGTCAGCCGCAGATCCGCCCATCGCAACGCGTGCAGCCGAGTCCAGACCTCGTCGATGGGGACGTCGATGACGCCGTGCTGCCACTCCGAGAAACGCGCGCCGGGCAGGGTATGGGCGAGCACCGTTCCGCGTTTTAGAATCTTCTCTCTAGAAGTCTGGTTCCAAAACATAGGTCTAGGGTGTGCCCATGGCAAGACCCGCCAAGTTCTCGGTCGACGACCTGCTCGACGGCGCGCTCGCTGCGGCGTACGCCCGGGGGCGATCCGCCACGGTGGCCGACGTCGCCGCTGCAGTCGGTGCGCCCACCGGTTCGATCTATCACCGCTTCGTCAACCGGGAAGAACTCTTCGCCTCCCTGTGGCTCCGCTCCATCGCCCGGTTCCACGAAGGGCTGTTGGAGACCGGGCACATGGCGGACCCGAAAGAAGCTCTTCTCCGCTTCGCTGTGCACATCCCGCGCTATTGCCGAGCCCATCCGGATGAGGCCGCGGCCATGACCCTCTATCGTCAGCCGGATCTCGCCACCCGCGGCCCGGAGTCGTTGCGGGATCAGGCGGCGCGGATCAATGACGGGATCATCGCGATGCTGTTGGGTCTGGGGACGCGGGCATTCGGAGAACTGACCCCCCGTCGACAGGAGCTTCTGGTCATCGCCGTTCAGGAGACCCCCTACGGGCTGGTGCGGCGGTACATCAGTGGACGACGCCCCATCCCCGAGTGGCTCGACGAGGTGGTGCGGGTGGCTGCTGCCGCGATCCTGGATCTGGGGGATTCAGACTGAACACCTCCCATCGACACCAGGTCAACGATTCGCAACGATTGTGACGACACGAGTGGGTCAATCGGTCATGTTCAGGGCCCGATGCGGTTGGGTTATGGCATGCAGACCTTCCCCGCTGCGGTCGACGCCGACCCCTCGGTCGCCCCGTCCTCGGACACCCGCGACAAGCCACTGCCCGCCGGATCGATCCGCGGCGACCTGATGATCATTGCCCGTTCACTGCGGCAACGGGCCTACAACCCCGCCGTCGCTCTCGGCGTCGCAGTGGCGGCCGGCCTGTTGGCCGCCTCGCTGCCCAGCCTGCTCCTTGAAGCGCTCTTCGCCATCCACTGGTGGACCGCCCTGGTCTATATGGCGGTGTTCTTCACCGTCGGTGTGTGGACCTATCGCCGGTTGAGCCCGGAGGGTACGCAGTTCGCGGTCCGCGGCACGAAGCGCTTCCTCGAGGACTCGGGCACGCTCGATCTCGTCGACGCAGCCCGCGAACTGGCCCGCACCGCGCGCTGACCCCAAGGCGTGGCGAAGCTGACCGATGAGCGTCCGTTTGGCTCTTCAGCTCCCGCTAACCGCTTGAGCTTGCGCCCCACCGCAATCAGCTTGCCCTCGCGTCTCCAGCGCCCCGTGCACCGGGGGCGGAGTCGGCGAGCGCGAGCTGAACGGATTTAGGCCCCGAGGGAGCCCACGCTCAAGCGGGTAAGGGGAGCTTGCTGCCGGGAACGGACGCTGAATGGATGGATTCTCTGCCCCATTCATGGTTTTCGGCCGGTTCGTCAGTGCTGGTACGCCTGCCGGGCGGTTGGGCGAGCTGAATGCGGAGCCGAGGTCCGACAAGGATCCGAGTGACGCGGACGAACCATTTCACAACAGGTCCTGGTCAGCCCCGTCCCGGCCCGCGGGCAGCGTGATCCGGAAGGTCGCGCCCCGCCCCGGTCCGTCGCTGTGCGCGGTCAGACGGCCACCGTGGGCCTCGATGATCGCCCGGCTGATCGTCAGCCCGATCCCGGACCCGGCACGATCACGGCTGCGCCCCCTGTCGGCCCGATAGAACCGCTCGAAGATGTGCGGCAGGTGATCGGGGGCAATGCCCTCTCCGTTGTCGCGCACCTCGAGTATCACCCCACGCCCGGAGCTGCTGATCCCCAGGGTGACAGTGCCTCCGGACGCCGTGTGGCGGTGAGCATTCGCCAGCAGGTTGGCCAGGACCTGACTCATTCGTGCCTGATCGACGACAACGAACGGATCAGGATCGGGCAGACCCGTCGCGACGACAAGATCGATGTCCTTCTCCCGGAAGGCCGGTGAGGCCGCCGCAGCCGCCCGACAGAGGACTTCCCCCGCACCGACCCGCACCGGTTCGAGCCCGAGTACGCCTTCCTCCGCCCGGGAGACCGCCGACAGGTCGCCCACGAGGACGGACAAGCGCCTGACCTGGATGCCCAGCAGCTCCTGGGTCTGGGCATTCCACTCGGCGACCCCGTCCTGAAGCCCTTCGAGATAGGCCGACAACGTGGCCACGGGAGTACGCAGCTCGTGCCCCACGTCCGCAAGAAGTCGACGCCTGGTCTCCTCGATGTGGTCGAGACGTTCGGCCATGGTGTTGAAGCTGTCGGCGAGGTCGTCGAGCTCGATGCCATCGCCGGTGCGCGGGACTCGAGCGCCGCGTCGCCCGTCAGCAATCATGTGCGCCGCGTGCCCGACCTCCTCCAGAGTGCGTCGCACCCGGATGGTCTGCCACCACGTGACGACGAGCGCACACACGGTAGCCACGGCGAGGCCGGCCAGCAGCGACCAGAGATTGGCGTCCCGATAGGCCCGTTCGATGTGGAGGACCTCGTTTGGCGTGCCCGAGAGGCCGGCCTGGGTGAGGTGGTCGTGAAAGATCGTGGGGCCGACAAGCGCCGACACGAGTGCTGCGACGAGCACGGTGATCGCGGCTACGAAGAGGTGGCCCGTCAGCGTACGCCGGGCGAGGCTCCCCTTCTCCGGGAGCCGCATCACCCACGCCCCATGCGATAGCCGACCCCGCGCACGGTTGAAACGAAGCGTCCGCGCTCCGGATCATCGCCCAGCTTCTTCCGGAGATTGGCGATATGGACGTCCACGAGGTGACCATCGCCGTGCCAGTTGCCACCCCACACGGCTTCGGTGAGCTGAGCCCGGGTGAAGGCGCGGTGCGGGCTGCCCGAGAGCACCAACAGCAGATCGAACTCGGTGGGGGTCAGTTCCACCGCGGTGCCCTCGACCGACACTTCGTGGCCGGTCACATCGATGGTGAGCGCACCGAACCGGCGTACCTCCGCGACCGGACCCGACTCCCGCGGCCGCCGCAGCATCGTCTGGACCCGGGCCACGAGTTCGCGGGGGCTGAACGGTTTGGTCACATAGTCGTCGGCCCCCACCGAGAGGCCGACGATCTTGTCGACCTCGTCGTCGCGCGCGGTGAGCATCACGACATAGGCCGAACTGAAGGTGCGGACCTGGCGGCAGACCTCGACGCCGTCCAGTCCGGGCAGGCCCAGGTCGAGCACGATGACGTCGGGTTCCCACGACCGGGCCCGGCCGAGACCGTCCGGCCCGGTGTGGGCGAGGGCCACCTCGAAACCTGCCCGGGTCAGGTAGGCACCGACCATGTCGGCCAGTGCCTCCTCGTCGTCGATGACCAGCACACGTTGTTCGGACATGCGGGCCAGTCTGCTCAGGTGAGCTTGAGGGTCGTCAGGCAGGTGGGGGCATCGGCCGCGGTCGAGATGTTCGACGTGACCTCCTTGCCCTGGCCGCGCACGGTGATGGTGCCCGTGATGTCCTTCGGCAACCAGACACCCACGAAACCGTTGTCGTGGGACGTCAGCGTTTCGTCGATCAGCGTCGCGCCCGACGAATCCACCACGGTGACCTGGAACGGCGTCTTCGGAAGCTCACCCTGACAGCTGGCCAGGTTGTGGTTGAAGCAGTCGTGGGTTCGGGTCACATAGGGCGCGAACGACAGATAGAACTCGTCGGCGATGGGCAGCGACACCGAAGACCTGTCCGTGCCGGTGAGGATGAGCTCGTTCGGGCGGACGGAACCGATGGGGCCGGTCTCCCTGTCGGCGTTCGTCGCCTCGAGCTTCTCGATGATCTCCGGCGCGCTCTTCCCGGCAAGGTCGTGCTTGGCGAGGAACGCCTCGACCTCACCCGAGACTGCCTGCGACTGGCTGGGGGCCGGTCCTGGAGCCGCCGAGTTGTCAGCGGCACATCCGCCGAGGCCGATCGCCAGGACGGCAGCCAGGATGACTACGGGGGATTTCATCGGAACAGCTCCTTCTCAAGGATGGTTCGGCGGATGCGCCGCCACCATTCCCCCACACCCGTCTCAACGCAAGCGGCCCGGTTTCCTCAAGATTCGGTCAAGATGAACCCTGGGCTAGGGTGCGAAATGTGTGGCGACCCTTCCGGCATTTCGATGCGAGCACCATCTCGTGCGGGCTCAAGGGGCATGCCACCTATCTGCCCGACGAGCCGGAACTGGCCGGGAGATTGCGCGTCGACAGGCCAGCGGGGCAGTCAGTTCGATGCCTGCGCTGTGGGGCTTGGGTGCTGGGAGCGCCGAGGGGTCGAGGGCCCGCCGATCATGCGCCCGTGGTCCTGCGGGGACCGGCACTGCGGGATGCGGTAATCCCCGGCTGTTGGCGCTGGAGCGGTTCGGCAAGGCTTGGATTCTGCTGGCGTTGGCGTACGCAGTGTGGGCCTTTCGGGGCCAGCAGATCTCACTCCGGGAGGAGCTGAGCAGTCTTCTGCCCCTGTTCTCCACGATCGCCGAGCGCTTCGGCGTACACTTGCTGTATTCGAAACGGCTGTTCGGCGTACGCGGCGGGCGAGCGGCCCACGAGGCGCAGCGGCATGCCACCTCGCTGCTCGAGGTGGAGCAGACCGCGGTGTCCGGGCCACGGATCCGACGCTGATCCGCTTCGTTCCCGCTCGCTCGGGGCGCTGAAGCGGCCAACGGGAGCTGAAGAGACTTCCAGTGCCCCGGCCAACGGGAGCTGAAGAGACCAACGGGAGATCCCAGGGTCAGCCATCCAGCGCTGAGAACGCCGGGTCGCCGCCGCACAAGGACCTAACTGTTGAAGCGGTTCTGGGCCAGAGTCAGCCCCTCGCGGACCAGCACCTCGATAGCATCCGCGGCCCGGCCGATCTCGATCTCGAGGTCGGTGCGCTGCGCCGATGGAAAGTTGCTGAGCACGAAGTCAGCGGGTTCCTGCCGACCCGGCGGACGGCCGATGCCCATCCGGATGCGGTGATAGTCGCCCGTGCCGATCGAGTTCCGGATCGACCGCAGCCCGTTGTGGCCGTTGTCGCCACCGCCGAGCTTGAGCCGGAGCTGGCCCAGATCCAGGTCGAGCTCGTCGTGGATGACGACCAGGTGGGCGGGATCAACCTTGTGGTACGCCATCAGTTTCGCGACCGGCTGACCGGACTCGTTCATATAGGTCCGGGGTTTAACCACCACGAGGCGCACTGCGTCCGCGCCGACAGCGCCGATCCCACCCGCGGTCACCCGCGTCTGGCAGGTCTCGGCCCGCATGCCCTTGGCCGGGCTCAGGGGCGTACGCGCGCGACGCGCAAGCTCATCGACCACCATGTGGCCGATGTTGTGTCGGTGAAAGGCATAGGTCGGGCCCGGATTTCCGAGCCCGACCACAAGCCAGGTGCCTTCAGGCATCTATCGGATCATTCCTCGGAAGCAGCCTCGGCCGGAGCCTCCTCAGCAGCGGGAGCCTCCTCGCCCTCCTCGCCGGCCAGCTCGGCGTCGAGCTGCTCCTGCGAGACCTGGTGGGTGATGTTTACGAGCAGCAGTTCCTCGTCGCCATGAACCTTGGCGCCCTCGGGCAGCTTGAGGTCCTTGCCGAGGATCATGGTGCCGGCCTCGAGACCCTCGACATCGACCTCGATGTGCTCGGGAATGTGGGTGGCCTCGACCTCGAGAGCAACGGTGGCGGCGTCGGTCATGACGACGGTCTCCGGAGCAGCCTCACCGATGATGACGATCGGCACCTCGACGACGACCTTCTCGCCACGCTTGACGATGATCAGGTCGACGTGCTTGAGGTTGCCCGTGATCGGGTCGCGCTGGACCTGCTTGGCCAGGGCGAGCTGGGCCTTGCCGTCGATGTCGATCGACAGCAGCGCGTTGGCGACGCGGAGGGCCAGCAGGGTCGCGTGACCCGGGAGTGCCAGGTGAACGGGATCGGCACCATGGCCATACATCACCGCGGGAACCTTGTGTTCACGGCGGAGACGGCGCGACGCGCCCTTGCCGAACTCGTTGCGCAGCTCGGCCTTCAGAGTGTTCTGGTCAGACATTCATCCTCCTCGGATTTCAACAGGACATGGACGAGGAGGTTTCCAGTCGATCACGGACCAGTGGTCCCTCGCCAAGACAGTCGCCCATGCTACCCCGTGCTGGCCCCCGGGGGAAAATCACTGCTAGGTGCGATTGGGTCCGAAAATTGCTGCCATAGGTGCAAATTCCGGACCCAATAGCGTCAGGGCTTCTGCGAGTGTTCCGAGAGAATCAGCGCCGTTTCGGTCGGAGTACGCCCAGCAGCCGCTCCCGGTGGACCGCAGCGACGGCGCTCAACGGGATCCCCGCCGGGCACACCTCGACGCAGGCGCCGTAGGTGCTGCACGGCCCGAACTCCTCTTCGAGACGCTCCCCCACGGCCCGGGCCCGGCGGTCCCGTTCGAGCTTGCCGTGCGGGATGAGTGCCAGATGAGCGAGCTTGGCCCCTGCGAACAGGTGTGCCGCACCGTTGGGGCAGGCCGCGACACAGGCCCCACAGCCGATGCAGGCAGCAAAGTCGAGCGCGAGTTCCGCATCATCCGTCGTGACGAGGAGCGAGTCCGCATCGGGAGCGGTCCCGGTGGCGACATCGACGTGGCCACCGGCCTCGATCACCCGGTCGAGCGACGACCGGTCCACGACGAGGTCGCGGATCACCGGAAACGCGGCACTGCGCAGGGGTTCGATCCGCAACCTGGTCACCGTTCCGAACGCCCGCAGGTGCTGGCGACACGACGGGGTGTTGGCCACCGGTCCGTGCGGCACTCCGTCGACGGTCACGCCGCAGGCCCCACAGGCACCTTCACGGCAGTCCGACTCGAACTGCACGGGCTCACCGCCCGCCCCGGCGATCTGATCATTGAGCCGGTCGAGCAACTCCAGCAGGCTCATCTCGGGTGTCGCATCGTCGACCACATGCCGCTCGAAACGGCCCCGATCATCGGGTCCGTCCTGTCGCCAGATCTCCAGCTCGATCTTCATCGATAGTCCCTCACCTGCAGGGGCACGAGCCCGAAGTCGAGTGGTTCGCAGTGGCGGACGAAGCCGTCCGCTGTCGACTCCCAGGCCGACACCGACAACCAGTCGTCGTCATTGCGGCGGGCCTCACCGTCTGGCCAGGCGTACTCCTCGCGGAAATGCGCCCCACACGATTCCGTGCGATCGAGCGCATCGATGACCATGAGCTCGGCCAGCTCCAGGAAGTCGGCCACGCGCCAGGCCCGCTCGAGTTCCTGGTTGAGCTGGGCGCCGGAGCCACCGACCCGCACGTCCGCCCAGAACTCCACCCGCAGGTCCCAGACCTCCTCCACGGCCTTCCGCAGGCTGGCCTCGGACCTGGAGACGCCGCAGCCGGCGTACAGGATCTCGCCCAGCCGCCGATGGAACTGCGTGGGCCGCTGCGAGCCCGGGTTGCTGATCAACTGCTCCGAGCGTCGCCGCACCTGCTCGAGCGCGACCATCGCCTCGGGTGCGTCCGGGCTCAGCGCCGGCGTACCCACCAGGCCGGCCAGCCAGTTCGGCACCGAATAGGGCAAGGTGAACCAGCCGTCGACGCAGGCGCTCAGGAGCGAGTTGGCCCCCAGCCGGTTGGCCCCGTGATAGTTGTTGCCGGCCTCCCCGCCGACGAACAGCCCCGGGATCGACGTCATGTGGTCATAGTCCGACCACAGCCCGCCCATCGTGAAGTGCGCCCCGGGCGCGATGCGCATCGGCTGGCGATAGGGGTCCTCGCCGGTGACGTCGCGATACATGTCGAAGAGGTTTCCGTAGCGCGCCGCGATCACCGACCGCCCCAGCCGATTGAGCGCATCGCGGAAGTCGAGATAGACCGAGTTCTTCAACGGCCCGACGCCCCGACCCGCGATGATCTCTGCGCGCGCCGCACGGGAGGCGATATCGCGCGGGGTGAGATTCCCGTACGCCGGGTAGCGACGCTCGAGGTAATAGTCCCGCTCGGCCTCGGGGATGTCGTTGGGATGCCGTTCATCGCCGGGGGCCACCGGGACCCAGATCCGCCCGTCGTTGCGCAACGACTCACTCATCAGCACGGTCTTCGACTGCCACTGCGACGACACCGGCAGTGCCGTCGGATGGAACTGGACGAAAGACGGGCTCGCGAACAGAGCCCCACGACGGTGCGCCCGCCAGGTCGCGGTCGCGTTGGAGTTGACCGCGAGGGTGGAGTGGAAGAAGACACTGCCATACCCTCCGGTCGCCAGCACCACCGCGTGG
The DNA here is from genome assembly GCA_964515145.1 of uncultured Enemella sp. Lineage (GTDB taxonomy): Bacteria > Actinomycetota > Actinomycetes > Propionibacteriales > Propionibacteriaceae > Enemella. The sequence goes on along the minus strand of CAZEVN010000045.1, from coordinate 6,305 downwards.
GCACCCCAGGCCTTCACCCGACCGGTCACCAGGTCACGGGTGACGATCCCCTGCGCCCGGCGGTCGGCGACGATCAGGTCGAGCATCTCGGTGCGCGTGTGAAGGTTCACGGTCCCCCGCGCGACCTGCCGCAGCAACGCCTGGGACGCCGCGACCTGGAGCTGCTGCCCGGTCTGGCCGCGGGTGTAATAGGTGCGCGATACCTGCACGCCGCCGAACGACCGGGTCGCGAGTTGCCCGCCGTACTCCCGCGCGAACGGTGCCCCGATCGCCTGCAGGTGGTCGATGACCCGGACGGATTCCTCGGCGAGGCGCAGGACGTCGGCCTCCCGGGCCCGGAAGTCGCCGCCCTTGAGGGTGTCGATGACGAACCGGCTGAGCGAGTCGCCGTCGACCTTGCGGCCCCGCGCGGCGTTGATGCCGCCCTGGGCCGCGACGCTGTGGGCGCGCCGGGGCGCGTCGTGGAACGTGAAGCACTCGACGTTGTAGCCCAACTCCCCCAGCGCCGCGGCCGCACCCGCGCCCGCCAGGCCCGTGCCCACGACGATGACCGTGAGCTTCGGCCGGTTGGCGGGGTTGACGAGGCGATAGTCGGTGCGCCGGCGGTCCCAGGCTGTGTGCGGGTCGCCGGCGGGTGCGTTCCCGTCGAGTACGCCATCAGCCACGCTCCAGCGCGGTTCCGCTGTCGGGCGCGAGTCGGTGGTCATGCGATCGCCCCCGTGAGGACGAGGATCGGGATGAGGGCATTGCCGAGGAGTACGCCGAGGGCGATGAGCGCACCGAGCGTGATCCACACAGCGCGGAACCGGTGACCCATGACGCCGATGTCCTGCAGCAGCGTGCGCCAGCCGTGGACGATGTGGACAGCGATGACGAGCATCGAGACGGCATAGAAGAGCGCCATGAACGGGCGGGAGAAGCTGGCGACCAGGTTGGCGTACGCATGGATCGTGCCGTCCGGATCGGGCGCGCGATAGTCGGCGGGCGCGGCGCCGATGCCGATCGTGAGGTCGAGGAGATGGACGATCACGAACGCCAGAATCACAAGGCCGCCCACGAGCATCGTGCGGGCGGCGAAGGCGGTGAATCCGGTCAGGTTGCGGCGTCGGTGAGGACCGCGTCGGCGCCGGCCGCGGAGGAAGAGCAGGATCGCGGACACCACATGGGCGATCAGCGAGCCGAGCAGCACCACCCGCAGCGCCCAGAGGACACCGTGGTGCGGGATGAGTGGATAGCCGACCTCGCGGAGCCACTGGGCGTACGCATCGAGGGATTCGGCACCGCCATAGACCTTGAGGTTGCCGATCATGTGGATGAACACGAACGCGACAAAGATCACACCTGTGACGGCCATGACCAGTTTGAGCGCAAACGTGGACGGCTGGGGGGATCGGGTGGGCCGCCGGGCGGCCTCGACGACCGTCATGATCCTGACCCTAACTCAGCCGGGCCGGTCGGCCGGGCGGAATCGGCCAACCCGTCTCGGCCTTTGCTTGGTGAACCCACGCCCGTTCGGAGAGTCGGGTGCTCTCATGGGATCCGTGGGCTGCCGTATGTAGTTGCTTCCATTCCGGAAGCAGATCCCGGCGTGGGCGCGTTGACCCGCGGGAGGCCTCGGGGTGGGTCTCTTCGCAAGGGTTCCGCACAGTCGCGCAAGTTGGGGTCTGTTTGCGCGAAGCCAGGGGTCCGTGCCCCTTGCTTCCGGAATGGAAGCAACTACATACGGCGGCGGCCCTAACCCCACACAGCCGCGATCCCTACCAGCAGACTCCCGGAAACCGGACCTAACCGTGCCCGTTGAACAACGAGGTGACAGACCCGTCCTCGAAGATCTCCCGGATCGCCGCGGCGATGAGCGGAGCGATGGACAGGACCGTCAGCTTCTCGATGCCCAGGTCATCGGGGATCGGCAGCGTATTCGTGACGATGACCTCCTCGAAGGCCGAATCGTTCAACCGCTGCGCGGCCGGGCCCGACAGGATGGCATGAGTCGCCGCAGCCACGACGGTCTTGGCGCCCCGGGCCTTCAACGCATCGGCGGCCTGGCAGATCGTGCCGGCGGTGTCGATCATGTCGTCGACCAGGAGGCAGACCTTGCCCTCGACGTCGCCGACGACCTCCTGCACGGCCACCGTGTTGGCCTGATTGGGATCACGCCGCTTGTGGACAATCGCGAGCGAGGAGTCCAGCCGATCGGTCCACTGGTCAGCGAGGCGTACGCGACCCGCATCGGGCGACACCACAACCAGTTCATCCTCGGAGTATTTCTCGGTCACATAGTCCGCGAGCACCGGGAGCGCCCACAGGTGGTCGACCGGCCCGTCGAAGAAACCCTGGATCTGTGCGGCGTGGAGGTCGACGGACATGAGCCGGTGGGCACCCGCCGTCGCGAACAGATCAGCGATCAGCCGCGCCGAGATCGGCTCGCGGCCGAGGTGTTTCTTGTCCTGCCGGGCGTACGGATAGAACGGCGCAACCACCGTGATGCGGTCGGCGGAGGCCCGCTTGAGCGCATCGATCATGATCAGCTGCTCCATGAGCCACTCGTTCACCGGAGCCGGATGCGACTGGATGACGAAGGCGTGCGAGCCGCGCACCGACTCCTCGAACCGCACATAGATCTCGGAGTTGGCATAGGTGACCGAACGGGTGGGCGTCAGCTCGACGTTCAGCAGTTGGGCGATCTCCTCGGCCAGCGCCGGGTGGGCACGGCCGCTGAGGAGCATCAGGTGGTTCTCGCGGGGCTTGGTCAGACCGGTCACTGCTGGGCCTCCTGGTTCGCGCCGGCCTGCTTGGCCCGATCGGCGGTGACCTCGTCATTGGGGTGATAGTCGCCGGCCTCGCTGGCCGCGCGGTCGGCCTTGGAGCCGGGCTTGCGCTTGGCGACCCAACCGTCGGAGTTCTTCTGGCGGCCCCGGGCGACCGCGAGCGTTCCCGGAGCTACATCCTGGGTCACCGTCGAACCGGCCGCGACATAGCCGCCGTCCCCGATATCGACCGGCGCGACGAGGACCGAGTTGGACCCGACGAACGCATTGCGGCCGACGTGGGTATGCCACTTGTTGTCGCCGTCATAGTTGGCGAAGATCGTGCCCGCGCCGATGTTGGCACCGGCGTCGATGATGGCGTCCCCGGCGTACGCCAGGTGGGGCACCTTGGCACCCTCGCCGATCTTGGTGTTCTTGGTCTCGACGAACGTGCCGATCTTGCCCTTGGCAGCGAGGACGGTGCCGGGGCGTACATAGGCGAACGGCCCCACGGTCGCGCCCTGGCCGATCACCGCAAGGCTGGCCTGGGTCCGCATGATCGTCGCATCGGCACCGACCTCGACATCCACCAGCGTGGTGTCGGGGCCGATGGTCGCTCCGTTGCCGACGGACGTCGCCCCCTCGAGCGAGGTGCCCGGGAGGATCGTCACGTCGGTGCCGAGGTCGACGCTGGAGTGGATCCACGTGTGCTCGGGATCGAGGATGGTCACGCCCGCGCGCATCCACTGCTCACAGATGCGGCGGTTCATCTCCTTGTTCATCCGGGCGAGCTGGACGCGGTCGTTGATGCCCTCGGTTTGCCACAGGTCGGCGATCTCATAGGCCCCCACCCGCCGGCCGTCACCGCTGGCGATGCCGAGCACGTCGGTGAGATAGAGCTCGGCCTGGTCGTTCTCGGCCTTGATCCGGGACAGCCCGTCGATCAGGACCTCGGTGTCGAACACATAGATGCCTGAGTTGATCTCGGTGATCGATCGGGTGGCCTCGTCGGCATCGCGGTGTTCGACGATGCGCGCCACCAGGCCATGCTCGTCGCGGACGATCCGGCCATAACCGGTGGGATCGGGCACCTGCGCCGTCAGCACGGTAATGGCGTCTGAGTTGGCGCGATGGGCGTTGACCAAGGCCGCGAGTGTCTCCCCGGACAACATCGGGACATCGCCATAGGTCACGACCACTTCACCGTGGAGCTCACCCAGGTTGGCCATGCCGCACTGGACCGCGTGGCCGGTGCCCTTCTGTTCCTCCTGGACCTCGGTCCGACAATGCGGCGCGATGTCATGGAGGTGACCCATGACCTGCTCCCGCAGGTGGCCGACGACCACGACGAGGTGTTCGGGCTCCAGCGCGGTCGCGGCGTTCACCGCGTACGACAGCATCGAATGCCCCGCCACTTCGTGGAGCAGTTTCGAACGGCTGGATTTCATCCGGGTGCCGCCACCGGCGGCCAGGACGATCACGGCACCAACGGCGCGCTCATCGACAGAAGTGGGCGTGTCGGACAACGGAGGTCCCCCTCGCAGATCGGTCGCGTGCACACAGGCGTGCACTGATGGCTCGACTCGCTGCCCGACCCCGAGGAGCCCCGGGCAGCCGACCTCACTGTATCCACACAGCGCCCGCGGCGCGGCCCACGGGCCCAGTCGCCCTCACGCATCTGTTGCACCTGGTCGCTGACAAGGTCGATCGCCTGGATGAGGCGGTCTCCGGGGGACACGTTCATGGCTGCTTCTTCGCGGTGGCGACGTCGACTTCGCGATGCTAGTCACACCGGCCCCCGCAACGGACCCGAATCGGGTGAACGCTCGGAAAACACAGGCGCCCCACCGGTTGGAACCGGTGGGGCGATCCTGCCTGGGCGTCGTGCCGGGAGCGCCTCTCGGCGCGAGGCCGCTCGTAGCGGCTATAAGTGGAGCCCGGGGCTACCGCGGCCCGACGCATGACACACATTAATCGCCGAACCCCTGCGCATCAAACGTTGTGCCGAAAGAGTTTGCAGCAGTTCAGTGAAGATCATCCGCACGCCAGAGCCGAGCGCACGCATCGAGGTCGCGGGCGGCCTGCTGAAGACGTTCGGCCCGTTTCAATTCGGGTACGCCCGGCGCCAGGTCAGCGCGCCCGACCGCGGTGACGTGGGCGAAGGCAGCCGCGCGCTCGAGGGCGACGGCGAAGTCACCGGTGAAGGCGCCGCGCAGGATCTGGTCGGCGACCCGGCGGATCTCCTCCGGACCCGTCGGCTCGACGCCCGCCACCACGTGATTGGGCTCGGTGAACCGGATGCCGGCGGCATAATCCCGTGCAGCCTCCTCCGGGTTCTCGGCCACCCACTCGCGGAGGGCGTACAACCGCCAGAGCGCACCGGGCAGCGAGCGCGCGGGCCGGCGGGACCACAGGTCGGCCAGGGTCGACAGCCCGACATCGGACACGATCGCGACCAGTCGCTCCACCGCTTCGGGATCGCCCGCCGCGCGGCCCGCATGAAGCAGGACCGCGGCCGATTCGTGCGCTGCGTGCAGCTCCGCGACCGGGTCGGAGCCCTCGCCGAGCGATTCGAGTACGCCCGGGTCGCGGACCACCGGTCGATGGGGTTTCTGCATGCTCATGGGCTCGAGCGTAGTCGCCGGGAGCACGTGGGATATGACATCTGTCATGGCCCATCCGGGACAATCCCACCCGAACCCATGAGGCCTGACACGGGCGTCGGGGGTTGATCGCCGGGAGGCTTGGACCATGAAGACAGCACAGCTCACGCAGACCACTGCCCGCCCCCTCGACTCTGCTGCCGAAAGCACAACCCCCGCCACGAAGCCCATGTCGTTCAAGGACCTGCTGCCCTGGGACGGCAAGCCGTCGCGTGGGGACAAGGCATTGATGGGCCTGATCTTCGGCATCCCCGCCTTCTATCTCGCCACCATGCCCCTCCGCCCGTTCCTGATCGCCAAGGCGCCGATCCTGCTCGAGTTCGTCGTCGGGTCGAAGGCAGCGATCGGGGCCGCTGCGGCGTACGCCGGCGTGGGGCAGCTCCCGCTGTGGCTCGTCGTGGTCGCCGGCATCGTCGGCATGGCCAAGTTCGACTGGATGTTCTGGCTCGCGGGACGGCGCTGGGGTGAACGCGTGCTGCGTACCTTCGCGTCCACCCCCGGCCAGCAGAAGTGGGTGGCCCGACTCCAGGGACTGCCCACCTGGGCGATCGGGCTGCTGATGATGGCCACGTGCCTGCCGGGCGTACCCGCCGTCATCATCTGGATCCTTGCCGGCATGAGCGGGATGCGCCTGCGGGCGTTCCTGATCCTCGACGTGATCTCGGCGGCGATTCTGACCGGCGTCGTGGTATTCGCGGGCTATCAGGCCGGCGAGGCGGGAGTCGCGATCATCCAGACCATCGATTCGTACGCCCTGTGGATCGGTCTCGGCATCATCGTCGTCATGTCCATCGGCGCACAGATCCGCGCCGCGCGTCGGGCGAAGGCCTGAGTTGAAGAGCTCCCCGGGTAGGAGTCGAACCTACTTCGCTAATCCTGATTCAAAGTCAGGCGG
>CAZEVN010000044.1:0-25917 GCA_964515145.1 uncultured Enemella sp. | reverse complement strand
CTGAATGGGGCCTGGGACCCTTGGCGTACCTCATTCAGCTTCGCCCAAGCGACGCCTTCGGTGCTGCCGTGGGAGCTGAGACCCGGGATTCGAGCCAGCACTCCCTTTGGCAACAGAACCTAGTCGTACGCGTGTAATCCCGGGTCGGATCCCGCTGACCCGGGATCAGGCATCACTCCGGGTCATAACCCAGGTTGGGCGACAGCCAGCGCTCGGCCTCGGCCATGGTCCAACCCTTGCGCTCGGCATAGTCGGCGACCTGGTCCTGGCCGATGCGGCCCACGACGAAGTATTGCGAGTCGGGGTGCCCGAGATACCACCCCGACACCGAGGCCCCCGGCCACATGGCCATGCCGTCCGTCAGCTCGATCCCGGTGCGGGTGTGCACATCGAGCAGGTCCCAGAGCAGCTGCTTCTCGGTGTGATCGGGGCAGGCCGGATAGCCGGGGGCGGGCCGGATGCCGCGATACGTTTCCTTGATCAGCTCGTCGTTGGTCAGCTGCTCCTCCGGGGCGTACCCCCAGAACTCCATCCGCACCCGCTGGTGCAGCCGCTCGGCGAACGCCTCGGCGAGCCGGTCGGCCACCGACTCGAGCAGGATCGCGGAGTAGTCGTCGAGCTCGGCCTTCAACTCCATGATCTTCTCGGTCGCGCCGAGACCACCGGTGACGGCGAACCCGCCGATCCAGTCAGGCATCCCGGACTTCTTGGGAGCCACGAAGTCGGCCAGCGACTTGTTGGGCACCCCCGCGCGGTGTTCACCCTGTTGGCGCAAATGGTGCAGCACGGTGCGCACCTCGGTGCGGGTCTCATCGGTATAGACCTCGATGTCATCGCCGACCGCATTCGCCGGGAACAGCCCGATGACCGCGTTGGCCTTCAGCCAGCCCTCCGCGATCACCCGATCGAGCATCTCCTGACCGTCCTCGAACAACTTGCGCGCGGCGTCGCCCTGCGCCGGGTTGTTGAGGATGTCGGGATAGCGGCCCTTGAATTCCCAGGCCGCGAAGAACGGCGACCAGTCGATGAACTCGCGCAGCTCGGCGATCGGATAGTCGATGAACTCGGTGATGCCGGGCTGGGTCGGCTTGGTCGGGGAGTACGCCGACCAGTCGATTTCCGGCGCCTTCGCACGGGCGTCGGCATAGGAGATCGTCCGTCGATCGCCGCTCTTGGCCGCGTGCCGCTCGCGGATGCCCGCATAGTCGGCGTTGGTGGCGTCGATGAGCTCGTCGCGGCGCTCCGGGTTGAGCAGCTGGGCCACGACAGGGACCGAGCGCGAGGCGTCCTTGACCCAGATGACGGGCCCGGAGTAGCGCGGGGACACCTTCACAGCGGTGTGGGCCTTGGACGTCGTCGCGCCACCGATCAGCAGCGGCTTGTCGAGCCCGAGTCGTTCGAGCTCGGCGGCAAAGTTGACCATCTCGTCCAGCGACGGGGTGATCAGGCCGGAGAGGCCGATGGCGTCGGCGTTGTGTTCCTCCGCAGCCGCGAGGATCTTCTGGGCCGGGACCATGACGCCCAGGTCGATGACCTCATAGTTGTTGCACTGCAGGACCACGCCGACGATGTTCTTGCCGATGTCATGGACATCGCCCTTCACGGTCGCCATGACGATGGTCCCGTTGGAGTGGGACGCCTCCCCGGGCGCGGTCTCGGCTTCGATGAACGGGATGAGATAGGCCACGGCCTTCTTCATGACGCGGGCCGACTTCACCACCTGGGGCAGGAACATCTTGCCGTCGCCGAAGAGCTGGCCGACGACATTCATGCCGTCCATCAGCGGGCCCTCGATGACCTCGATCGGGTGGCCACCGCGTTCGGAGACAGCCGCGCGCATTTCCTCGGTGTCGGCCTGGATGTGGGAATCGATGCCCTTGACCAGGGCATGGGTGATGCGCTCCGGCGTGGGCAGCTCGCGCCACTGCTCGAGCGATTCGTCCTGGACGCCCGCGGCGATGTTGAACTTCTCGGCGATCTCGAGGAGGCGTTCGGCCGCATCGGGGCGGCGGTTCAGGACGACATCCTCGATGCGCTCGCGCAGTTCGGGATCGACCTCGTCGAGCAAGACGAGCTGACCCGCGTTGACGATGCCCATGTCCATGCCGGCGGCGATGGCGTGGTAGAGGAAGACCGCGTGGATCGCCTCGCGCACGGGGTTGTTGCCGCGGAACGAGAACGACACGTTCGACACACCGCCGGAAACCAGGACCCCGGGCAGGTTCTGCTTGATCCAGCGGGTCGCCTCGATGAAGTCCTGGCCATAGGCCGCGTGCTCCTCGATGCCCGTGGCGAGCGCGAAGATGTTGGGGTCGATGATGATGTCGTCGGCCGGGAAGCCGACCTCGTCGACCAGGATGCGATAGGCCCGTTCCGAGATCTCGATACGCCGTTCGAGGGTGTCGGCCTGGCCGGTCTCGTCGAAGGCCATCACCACGACTGCCGCGCCATATTTCTTGGCCAGCCGGGCGTGCTTCTTGAACTCCTCGACCCCTTCCTTCATGGAGATCGAGTTGATGATCGGCTTGCCCTGGATGGTCTTGAGGCCGGCCTCGATGACCTCCCACTTGGACGAGTCGACCATGATCGGCACGCGCGAGATGTCGGGCTCGGAGGCGATCAGCTTGCCGAACCGGTCCATCGCGGCGACGCCGTCGATCATGCCCTCGTCCATGTTGACGTCGATGACCTGGGCACCGGCCTCGACCTGCTGGCGCGCGACCGCGAGGGCGGTGTCATAGTCGCCGGCCTTGATCAGCTTCTTGAACCGCGCGGAGCCGGTGATGTTGGTCCGCTCACCCACGTTGACGAACAGGGAGTCGGAATCGATGGTCACCGGTTCGAGGCCGGACAGGCGCATGGCGGGGGAGACTTCCGCAGGAGTACGCGGAGTTGCGCGCCCGGCGGCCTCGCGGATCGCCGCGATGTGTTCCGGCGTCGTGCCACAGCAACCCCCGAGGATGTTCACCAGGCCCGCCTCGGCGAATTCGCCGACGAGGCCCGACATGTGCTCCGGTGTCTCGTCGTATTCGCCGAACGCGTTGGGCAGCCCCGCGTTGGGATAGCAGGAGACGAACGTGTCGGCCAGCCGTGCGAGCTCGGCGACATAGGGCCGCATCTCCGCCGCCCCCAGCGCACAGTTGAGCCCGATCGCCAGCGGGTTGGCGTGGCGCACCGAGTTCCAGAACGCCTCGGTCACCTGGCCCGACAGCGTACGCCCCGAGGCGTCGGTGATGGTGCCCGAGATGATGACCGGCCAACGTCGGCCGCGCTCCTCGAACAGCGTCTCCAGGGCGAAGATCGCCGCCTTCGCGTTCAGCGTGTCGAAGATGGTCTCGACGATGAGCAGGTCGGCACCGCCGTCGACCAGGCCGTTGGCCTGCTCCAGATAGGCTTCCACGAGCTGGTCATAGCTCACGTTGCGGGCCCCGGGGTCGTTCACGTCGGGACTGATCGACGCCGTGCGGACCGTCGGTCCGAGCGCGCCGGCCACGAAACGGGGGCTCTGGGGCTTACTCGCGGCGTCGGCGGCCTCCCGGGCCAGCCGCGCGGCAGCGACATTCAGCTCATACGCCAGGTCGGCCATGCCGTAGTCGGCCAGCGAGATCCGTTGGGCGTTGAACGTGTTCGTCTCGATGATGTCGGCGCCGGCGGCGAGGTAGGCCTCGTGGATGCCGCGGATGATGTCGGGGCGGGTCAGGGAGAGCAGGTCGTTGTTGCCCTTGAGGTCGCTCGGCCAGTCGGCGAACCGCTCGCCCCTGAAGTCGGCTTCGGAGAGGCCATGCCGTTGCACCATCGTGCCCATCGCACCGTCCATGATCATCACGCGCTCGGCGAGGAGCGCACGAAGCTGGTCGGTGGCGTCAGGACGAATTTCGGTGGTCACGGTCTTCACTTCTCCTTTGGACGGACGGTCCATTGTGGCCCACAACACAATGACCCCCGGGTAAGGGCCAGATTCGCCGTCGGGTTGCCCGGTCACCGGGTCCTGCGGGACGGCCCATCCGCCGGGCGTCGTCTTGGGCCCCGGTGGAATGTCTGGGAGACTGGCCGCGCCATGAACGAATATCCCTCGCCGACCCCGGAGCTGCCCGCCGCTGTGCTGTGGGATTTCGACGGCACGCTGGTCGACACCGAACCCATCTGGTTCGCTTCCGAATATGCGCTGGCCGACGAGATCGGCGGCAGCTGGAACGACGACCTCGCCCACGAGCTGGTCGGCAGCTCCCTCATCGAGACCGCCCGCACCCTCATCCGCCGCGCCGGGCGCGATGACCTCGATCCTGTCGCGGTCACCGAACGCCTCGTCGATCATGTGGTGGCCCGTCTGGAAGTCGCCGAGCTCGAATGGCGCCCCGGCGCCGTCGAATTGCTGACCGAGCTCGCAGAGGCCGACGTGCCGTGTGCCCTGGTCTCCGCGTCCTTCCAGCGTGTGCTCGACACCGCGCTGCACCGGCTGCCGGTCAACCCCTTCGGCGTGGTCATCGCCGGCGATGATGTCACTCACGGCAAACCCCACCCCGAGCCCTACCTGACCGCGGCCGCCCGGCTGGGCGTACGCCCGGAGGACTGCCTGGTCCTCGAGGACTCGATCAACGGCGCCGACTCGGGCACCGCGGCCGGATGCGTCGTGGCCGTCATTCCCAACGCCGTGCACCCCCCGGCCGCCGAGCGTCGCTTCCACCTCGACACCCTCGCCGGTGTCGGACTCGATCGTCTGCGGAAACTCATGGCTGCGGAGCTGGTCCGGTGAGGCCGCTCAGGCGGATCCTGACCGGGCTCGTGGTGGCCGGCCTGGCACTCACCGGATGTGCGGTCGAAGAGCCACGGGTCATCAACCCTGCCGACAAGGTCAGCCGGCCCCTCACGGTCGGCACGTTCGGTCGCGTCAGCACCACCGACCCGGCCGCCGCCACCGATACGGGCTCGACCGTCTATGCGCTCAACGTGTTCCAGCGCCTGATGACGGTCCAGGTCGGATCCCAGGCGCTCAAACCCGACGCCGCGACGGACTGCATGTTCATCGACGAACTGACCTATACGTGCGGCATCCGGCGCAATCTCAGCTTCACCAATGGCAACGACCTGACCGCGTCGGACGTGAAATTCTCGATCGAGCGCGCGCGGGCGCTGGCGGTGCCGGGTTCGTCGGCCCGCCTCCTCGACCTGATCGACGACATGATCATTCCCGAGGACAACCCGCTGCGCATCGACTTCAAGCTCAAGCAACACGACCGCACGTTCGGATATGCGCTTGCGTCACCGGCCGCGTCGATCGTGGACGAGGACAGCTACAAGCTCAACGAAGTCTGGCCACAGTGGCAGCAGCCCGTCAGCTCGGGGCCCTTCTTCGCCGATGTCGCCACCCTCGATGAGCTGCGCCTGATCCGCTATCCGCGTTATGGCGGTGCCAACGGGGCCCGCTCGCTGGCGGTCGCCCTGAAAATGTATTCGACGCCCGAAGCCCTCGACCGCGCCATCGCGACGCGGACGGTGGACGTGTTGTGGCGCGTGCCGGCGAGCCAGGTGCCAACTGATGGGACCTATACGCCACAAACGATGGAGGGGGCCGTGGTGCAGCGCCTCCTGTGGAACCCGAACTCACCGAAACGCGGTGACGCCGCGCTGCGCGCCTGGGTGCGGGAGGGGACCAACCCGCTCCGATCGCTGGCCGCGGCCGTGCCCCCCGACGTGAACTTCTCCGAACCGACATTCGAGACCGGCGGTCCCCGCCCGACGAGTGCGGTCACCGGCGAGATCACGCTCGGCTTCGATCCGCGGCTGCCCGGTCAGGAAGAGCTCGCCGGACAGATCCGCGATGCGCTGCAACCGGACGTGACCGTTCACCTGGTGGGTGACGAAGAGGACGCCGATGTCTGGCTGTCCAACGGCCAGCCCTGGACCAACACGACGATGGCCTGGCTGCAGCCCTATGTCGAGTTCCCTTTGCCGGATCGAGCGGCGGAGGTACGCCGGCTGGAGCTCGCGTTCCGAGAGGCCGATGGGCTGTCGGAAGCGCAGCGAGCCGCTGCCGAACTGCAGCGCATGATGGAGGTCGACGCCACCGTCGTGCCCCTGTCGCAGGGCGACGAGGTCTTCTGGATGGCTCCGGACGTCGAACTCGACCAGGAACACAAGAACTGGATGGGACCCAGCTGGCAGCTGGGCGTGTGGGGGTTCGAACGTGTCGAGAAGTGACCTCTCGGGCGTACGCACGGGACTGCTCGCCGAGGGGGAATGGGTGACGCTCACCGACCCCAAGGGCAAAATGCACTCGGTCCGCCTGCAGGCCGGCAAGAGCTTCCACACCACCAAGGGCGGGATCGCCCTCGACGACCTCATCGGCGGGCCCGACGGTGTCGTCGTGACCTCGGTCGGCGGCATGCAGTTCCTGGCCATGCGCCCGCTGATGGCCGACTTCACCGTGACCATGCCGCGCGGTGCCGCCATCGTCTATCCCAAGGAAGCCGGCCAGATCGTGATGGCGGCCGACATCTTCCCCGGGGCCCGCGTGCTCGAGGCAGGCGTGGGATCCGGTGCCCTGTCCCTGTCCCTCCTGCGGGCCATCGGCCCGACCGGACGGTTGTGGTCCTATGAGCGCCGGGATGACTTCGCGGCCATTGCCCGCAGGAATGTCGAGACCTGGCTCGGCACGGAACATCCCGCCTGGGAGGTCCGCGTCGGTGACCTGGTCGAGTCGCTGGCGGCCTCGCCCGAGGATCCGGCTGAGGTCGACCGGGTCATCCTGGACATGCTCGCTCCCTGGGAGTGCATCGACGCCGTGGGGGAGCGCCTCGTCCCGGGCGGCGTACTCCTGATCTATGTCGCCACCGCCACCCAGCTCGGCCGGGTCATGGACCAGATTCGCGTCCATCAGGGGTTCACCGAACCCGCGGCCACCGAGACCATCGTCCGCAACTGGCATGCCGAGGGTCTGGCCATTCGGCCGGCCCATGGCGCTTCGAGCCATACGGGTTTCTTGGTCACCGCCCGCAGGCTGGCTCCCGGGGTGACCAGCCCCCTGCGCAAACGGCGTCCCGCACCCGGGGCCTATGGTCCCGACTACACCGGCCCCCGCCCGCCGTGGGTCGAGCCGGCGGCCTCGGACGACTGAGCCGGCGACCCCCTCGCGGAGTCGGGCCGGGGAAAGACCTAGCGTCTAAGCTGGGTTTCTACGAGGAGGTGCCGTGAGCGACGTGAGCTCAGACCTGCAGGCCCGCAACACCGCGCTGAGGGCGGAGGTCGCCGATCTTCGTGATCGGATGGCCCGGCACGCGCGCGATATCGCCCAGCTGGAGAAGCGGCTGTCGGAGGCCCGCAGCGACACCCGCAGTGTGGCTGCCCAGAACGACCGGTTGGCGCGCACGCTGCGCGAGGCCAAGGACCGCATCGTCACGCTCAAGTCCCAACTCGATGCGCTGGGCGCACCGCCCCTGACCTTCGGCGTCCTCGATGAGTTGCTCCCCGCCGAGCCCCAGGCCGAGTTGCGCATCGCCGATATCCAGACGTCCAATCGTCGCGTGCGCACGACCGTCGCAGAAGAGGTCGATCCGGTCGAGCTGCTGCCGGGGTGCCAGGTGCTGCTCAACGAGTCGATGGTCATCGTCGGGGTGGTCGCGCCGCCGCTGTCCGGCGAGGTCACTGCGTTGAAGGACCTGATGCCCGACGGGCGGCGCGCCGTGGTGACCGCGCACGCGGATGAGGAACTCGTCGTGCGACTGTCCGATGAGCTGATGCAGCAGAAGCTCAAGCCCGGCGACCTGCTGATGATCGAACGCAAGGTGCTTTATGCGTTCGAGGTCGTGCCCCGCCTCGAGGTCGAGGATCTCGTGCTGGAAGAAGTGCCCGACATCGACTATTCGGCGATCGGCGGACTCTCCCGCCAGATCGAGCAGATCCAGGACGCGGTCGAGCTGCCGTTCCTCCATGCGGATCTGTACGCCGAATACGACCTGCGCGCCCCCAAGGGGGTCCTGCTCTATGGTCCGCCCGGCTGCGGCAAGACGATGATCGCCAAGGCGGTGGCCAACTCCCTGGCGCGCAAGATCACCGACCGCACGGGCGAGGAGGGCCGCAGCTTCTTTCTCAATGTCAAGGGTCCCGAGCTGCTCAACAAATATGTCGGTGAGACCGAGCGCTATATCCGGCTGATCTTCCAGCGGGCCCGCGCCAAGGCGACCGAGGGCATGCCGGTCATCGTCTTCTTCGACGAGATGGATTCTTTGTTCCGCACGCGCGGATCGGGTGTTTCCTCAGATGTGGAAACCACCATCGTGCCGCAGTTGTTGAGCGAGCTCGACGGAGTCGAGGGGCTCGACAATGTCATCGTCATCGGTGCTTCCAACCGGGAGGACATGATCGACCCGGCCATCCTGCGCCCCGGCCGTCTCGATGTGAAGATCAAGATCGAGCGCCCGGACGCCGAGGCTGCCCGCGAGATCTTCACCCGCTATTTCTCACCGGGCCTGCCACTCGACGCGGCCGATGTCGAACGCTTCGGCGGTGACCCGGAAACCTGCAGGTTGGCGATGGTCGACGCCGTGGTTGCGCATATGTATGCGGAGTCGCCCGAGAATCGCTTCATCGAGGTCACCTATGCCGGCGGCGACAAGGAAATCCTCTATTTCAAGGATTTCGCGTCCGGAGCCATGATCCAGAACATTGTGGGACGCGCCAAGAAAGCGGCGATCAAAGAGCGTCTGCGCGACGGCTCCGGCGGGATCCGGATCGAACATCTCCTCCATTCCTGCGACGAAGAATTCGCCGAGAACGAGGATCTGCCCAACACGACCAACCCGGACGACTGGGCCCGCATCTCCGGCAAGAAGGGGGAGCGCATCGCCTTCATCCGGACGCTGTTCACTGCGAAGCACCCGACGAACCGCAGCATCGATACGGCGGCGAACACGGGTCAATATCTGTGAATCGGTGAGCGGCGCTCAGGCCGTGCCCTCGGCCTGCAGTGCTGCTTCCGGTTCTCGGCGACGCAGCTCGAGGTATGCCATCAGGCGCCAGCCCATCAGCAACACCGACATCACTGAGAAGGCCATGGCGACGAAGGACGGCTGCGCACCCGTGAACGTCAGGTGACGGAAGGCGATCCCGACCGCGAACGTGCCGATGAAAACGCCGAACGCGGCCCAGAAAGTCAAGGTGCTCTGCCACGACCGGGTCACGAGCCAGCCGATCACCAGGCCCACCAAAAACGGCCAGGCCGTGCCCGCGATCCCGTCCGGCGTCATGGGCTGGGAATGGCTGAGTCGGCTCAGGGTGACAAAGGCCAGCACCAGGGCCACATCGAGGGCGATCGCGCCAGCCACCTTCATGCGATGAGCCTATCCTCGGTTTCCTCTTGCGGAAGAACGTCGCTCACTCGTTCGAAACTGTCGGAGCCGGGTGGAAGCGTATTGGCCACACCCCCAACGAGAGGATGACCATGACCCTCAACGACTCCCGCTCCCGCGCCGACGATGCCGCGGCGGCGTGCCGCGAGGCCGTGTGGCTCAGCTCTGCCGACATCGCAGCCACCGCTGTCGCCCGACTCTTCGCGCAGTCCGATCCTCGATGGCGCTCAGCGGCGGCCCAGTGGCTCGACGAGTCCCTGCGGGCTGCCCAGAAGACCGTCTGGCGACGCGGCTGGCAGCCCGCCGATGTGCACCGCCTGGCCCGCCGCAAGTCCGCGCTCGCGGCCCGGCTCAGTCAGGAGGTCATGATGTTCGAGCTGGGCGACTATGCCCGGACCGCGGTTGATGAACGTTTCTGGGAGCAGCTGGACGAACTGGAACGCGACGGAGCGGCTCGCGGGGGCGCTGCTCCGATGCAACGACGCACGGCCGATTCCGAGTGGGCGCGGGCTGCCGCGACGGCAGCCCAACTGGTCTCCCTGCTGCGGATGCTGCCGCAGGTGCAGAAGCTCTGTCCGGTGCCCGGCGAGGCCACACCCGCCACGGCTCGACCCGCAACACCTGTCGATGATCGCGTTCTCACCCGGGTGCGGGGCCTGCTGGCCAAGGCCGAGTCGACCGAGTTCGAGGCGGAGGCAGAGGCCTTCACCGCGGGCGCCCAGGCCCTCATGACCCGGCATTCGATCGATCGGGCGATGCTCGACCACCAGATGGCCGCCAAGGGAGACGGCCCCGGGGCGCTTCGCATCGGCATCGAGAATCCCTATGAACAGCCCAAGGCCATGTTGCTGGCCGTCGTGGCGGAGGCCAACGAGTGCCGCAGTGTCTGGTCCCAGCGGCTGGGGTTCTGCACCGTCGTGGGTTTCGCGGCCGAGCTGGCAGCCGTGGAGAGTCTCTTCACTTCCCTGCTGTTGCAGGCGACCGCAGCCATGGGGCGACAGGGTGCGCGACGCACCACCCGGACGGGTTCCCGCACGCGGGCGTTCCGGGCGTCGTTCCTGGAGGCGTACGCATGTCGGATCGGCGAGCGCCTGCGCGAGACCGCGGCGAAGGAGACGGAACGAGCGAGTGCCAGCACCGGATTCGGAGCAGCCCTGTTGCCGGTCCTTGCGGCTCGGCGCCAGGAGACCGAGTCGGTGTTCGAGGAGATGTTCCCCGAGACGACCACCACCTCGTCCTCCCGCAGTTATGACCTCGACGGTTGGCAGGCCGGGACCGCGGCGGCGGACCTTGCCCATATTTCCTGGGGCAGTGAATTGCCGTGAAGAAGGAACCCCGATCACTACAGTCACATGGTGTGAGTCAGGTTTTCGGAGTCGAGACCGAATATGGCATCTCCGTCTATGGGGAGGGTCCGGCCTCCGGGCTGCACCCGATGCATTGGAGCAATCTCCTCGTGCGGACCTATGGCGAATCGGCCGGGGTTCAGCGTTGGGACTATGACACCGAGAATCCGCTGGTGGACGCGCGCGGCTTCACCGTTCCGCGCGACATCGCCCATCCGGACCAGCTGACCGACGACGACTCGATGGCCAACCTGGTCCTGACCAATGGTGCCCGGTTCTATGTGGACCATGCCCATCCCGAATATTCGGGCCCCGAGGTTACCTCCGCGCGCGACGCGGTCCTGTTCGACGCGGCGGGGGACAGGATCGTCCTCGCAGCCGCACGCGCGGCGAGCCAGCGGTTGGGCCAGGAAATCCGGATCCACAAGAACAACACCGACGGCAAGGGTGCGTCCTATGGCACGCATGAGAACTACCTGCTCCAGCGGTCGACCCCGTTCCACCGCATCGTGGTGCAGTTCTCCGGGTTCCTCGTGTCGCGCCAGCCGCTGTCCGGCGCTGGCCGGGTCGGCATCGGCCAACACAGCCAGACCGCCGGCTTCCAGATCACCCAACGTGCGGACTTCTTCGAATCCGAAGTCGGGCTCGAGACCACGCTCAACCGCCCGATCATCAACACCCGCGACGAACCCCATGCCGACAACCGCAAACACCGTCGACTGCATGTCATCGCCGGCGACGCCAATCGGTCGGAATATGCAGGCTGGCTCAAGATCGGCACGGCGGGGCTGACCCTCGCAGCGATCGAGGCCGACCTGGTGGGTGATGGCGTACGCCTGGCCCGCCCGGTCTCGGCGATGCGGGCGGTGAGTCATGACCTCGACTGCCGGGGGCTGCTGCCGTTGGCAGACGGGCGTGAGGTCACGGCCCTGGACCTCCAGGAGATCTATGCCGACGCAGTCGAGCGGCTCATCACCGAGCGGCCCGAGCAGCTGGCCCATCCCGACGAGGCCCGCTTGCTGCTGGACGAGTGGCGGCTGACTCTCGATGCTCTCCGGGACGATCCCGCCCGGCTGGCCGACCGGCTCGACTGGGTTGCCAAGTGGTCCCTGATGGAGTCCTATCGGCAGCGCGATGCGCTCGCCTGGGATCATCCCAAGCTGGCGTTGATCGATCTGCAATACACGGATGTGGATCCGGCCCGGAGCCTCTATGCGGCGTTGGTCCGCAAGGGGCGCATGCGCCGGCTGCTCACTGATCCCGAGATCGACGACGCCATGGTCAGTCCACCGACCGACACGCGGGCCTATTTCCGGGGTCGCTGCATGGCGAAATATCCGCAGTCGGTGGTGGCGGCGTCGTGGGATTCGCTGATCGTGGAGGTGCCCCAGCGCCGCACGTTGCTGCGCATCCCGATGCTCGATCCGCTGCGGGGAACCAAGGCTCACGTCGGGGCCCAGCTCGACGCCCATGCCGAGATGGGCAGCCTTGTGACTGCGCTGGATCTCTGAGATGCAGGCGACAGGATCCCCGACCCGACCCGGGACCGTCGGGCCCGTATTCCATCCGGATCGCCCGTGGATCCGGGTCGTCCGGCTCGTGGTCGCCGTTGCCATTGTGGCGGCCCTGGTCACCAACACGGTCGAGGCCTTCCTGGGCATCGGCGACACGACTCCAATCCGGCTGTGGTCCTATTTCACGCTGCAGTCCAACCTGCTGCTCGCCGTCATCTTCGTCATCGGGGCGGTCGTCGCCCGCGAGCGGCTCCCGGTCTGGTGGGACACGGCCCGCGGCGGCGCCGCGTTCTATATGACCATGACGGGGATCATCTATGTCGTCCTTATCGCGCCACCGGAGGAGTTCCTGAGCTGGAGCCTGAGCTGGACCGGCATCGTGCAACACCGGATCGGACCGTGGGCGGCGTTCCTGGACTGGGCGCTGGTGTGGATGACCACCAGGGCCGGTTGGAAGCGACCCCTGAGTTGGTTGGCCTATCCAGTTATTTTCCTGATCGCCGCGCTGGTCAGGGGCGGGATCACGGGGTGGTATCCCTATCACTTCCTCGATCCGCTGCAGGCCGGTGGCTGGGGCGGAGTCGCGACGCTGACCAGCGTCGTCGTGATTGCCTTCCTCGTCATGGCCGTGGTCCTGCACCTGATCGGGCGGCTCCGCACAGCAGTGGCCATGCGCGATGCGGATAGGCTGGGACACCGGACCATCACCTGACCGCGACGAGCGGTCCTGATGCACATGAGGAGGGAGCGGACCATGAGTGAATCACGGTTCGAAGGCGCCCGTCGCGACGAGGAGGAGCTCGAGCAGGAGCCCGCCCGCGCCGCGCAGGAGAGTGAAGACGACTTCGACTCGCTGCTTGACGAGATCGACGGTGTCCTCGAGGCCAACGCCGCTGAGTTTGTTCGCTCCTTTGTCCAGAAGGGTGGCGAGTGACCCGGGGGATGGGGCTGCCGGCGGCCTACCTGCGCGCCGGGTCCAGCTCCTTCACCGAGTTTCTTTCCGAGGTCGCCCCGAACCTGCTGCCGGGCAGCCGGGCGGCCGGCGGCGATGCGTCGCATCTGTCGCCCCATGGGACGACGATCGTGTCGGCCACCTATCCCGGCGGCGTGGTCATGGCCGGAGACCGCCGGGCCACGATGGGCAACATGATCGCCCAGCGTGATATCGAGAAGGTCTATGCCTCCGACGAATACTCGCTGGTCGGCATTGCCGGTGCTGCCGGACTGGCCGTGGAGATGGTGCGGCTGTTCCGCGTGGAGCTCGAGCACTACGAGAAGATCGAGGGTGCCCCTCTATCGCTCGACGGCAAGGCCAATCGCCTGGCCAACATGATCCGCGGCAACCTGCCGATGGCCCTGCAGGGGCTGGCCGTTCTCCCGCTGTTCGCGGGCTGGGACCTGGCGGCCGAACAGGGCCGCATCTGGTCCTACGACGCCACGGGCGGCCGCTATGAAGAGACGGCATTCCACGCAGTCGGGTCGGGTTCGATCTATGCCCGGGGCTCGCTCAAGAAGCTCTATCGCATCGACCTCACGGCCGAGGAATGCGCCACCGTCGTGATCCAGGCGCTCTATGACGCGGCCGACGATGACTCCGCCACCGGCGGGCCCGACATGCAGCGCCGAATTTTCCCCGTGGTCATGACCGCCTCGGGCGACGGGGTCGACCGCTTCGACGACGACAGGATCGGGACCATCGTCGACCGCATCGTCGCTGCCCGACGCGATCGTCCCGACGGCCCCGCGGCCCCGCTGGTCTGAGCCACCTTTCCGCCTCATCACCCCAGGAGAACCACCATGAGCATGCCCGTCTATGTGGCGCCCGAACAGCAGATGAAGGACCGCGCCGACTTCGCCCGCAAGGGCATCGCGCGGGGCCGTTCGGTCGTGGTGCTGCGTTATGCCGACGGGATCTGTTTCGTGGCCGAGAACCGGTCGCAGGCCCTCCACAAGGTGTCGGAGATCTATGACCGCATCGGTTTCGCTGCGGTCGGTCGCTACAACGAGTTCGAGAACCTGCGCATCGCCGGCATCCGCCATGCCGACATGCGGGGCTATTCCTATGACCGCGCCGATGTGACCGGTCGGGGGTTGGCGAACGCGTACGCGCAGCTCCTGGGCACGATTTTCTCGTCCGGCGGCGAAAAGCCGTATGAGGTGGAGATCGTGGTGGCCGAGCTCGGTCAGACCGCGGCCACCGACCAGATCTATCGGCTCACCTATGACGGTTCGGTCGGAGACGAGGAACACTTCGCGGTGATGGGCGGAAACGCCGATGAGATCGCCAAGCGCATCGCCGAACGCTACGCCGATTCGGCCACCCTGGCCGAAGCTGTGCGCAATGCCGTCGCCGGCCTCAGCGGTGAAGGTGAGCCTGTTCCGGTGGAGTCGCTGGAGGTGGCCGTGCTCGATCGCAAGCGGCCCCAGCCGCGCAAGTTCCGCCGACTCCGCCCCGAGGCCCTGTCGGAGATCCTGGGCCGTGACCCCGAGGAGGCTGCGCCCGCCGCCGCCGCCGCCACCGACCAGCCGACGGCCGCCACCCTCGCCGATGCCGACGGCAGCACCACCGCGGGTGACGCCGAATCGGACGCCACCGAGGCCACGGAGTGAGCGCGGACGTCACGTCACGGACCGAACCGCAACCCGCGATCAAAGGACTCCCGCTGGGGCCTGTGCTCATCATCGGCACAGGCCTGGTCGGGGCCTCGGTGGGCTGTGCGCTGACGGCGATCGGTGAAGAGGTGCACCTGCGCGACCGGGTGCCGAGCCATGCGCGGGTGGCCGCCAGCCGAGGTGCAGGTCAGGTGGAGAACATCGAGCCCGAGTCGGTAGCCCTGGTGGTGGTGGCGGTGCCACCCCGAGCGCTCCCCGGCGTCCTCGCCACGGCCCTCGACGAGTTTCCGCATGCCTTCGTCACCGATGTCGGATCGGTGAAACAGGGCGTCCTCACCGCCCTCGAGGCGAACACTGAGGACCTGGGGCGTTATGTGGGATCCCATCCGATGGCGGGCTCCCACCTCGCCGGCCCCATCACGGCGACCGCCGACCTCTTTCAGGACCGCACGTGGGTCGTCACCCCCCATGCCGTGGCCAAGAAGGATGCGGTCGAGGCCGTCATCGCGCTGGCCGAGGCCTGCGGCGCGCGCACCGTGGTGATGGACTCTGCCGAACACGACCTGGCGGTTGCCGCCGTTTCCCACCTGCCGCACGCGGTGTCGGCGATGGTCGCAGCAGGGCTCGAGGATCGACCCGCGGATCACCTCGTGCTGGCCGGGCAGGGCGTACGCGATGTCACCCGGATCGCGGCCGGTGACCCGGACCTCTGGGAACAGATCCTGACCGTCAACGCCAGCGCCGTCGGCCGCGAGCTGACCGCCCTCGGACAACGCCTGTCGGAGCTCGGGCAACGGCTCGCCGATCAGGGCGATATCCGCGAGCTGCTCGAGGCCGGTCGTCGCGGGACCCGGGTGATCCAGGGCAAGCACGGCACCGCGCCGGTCGACTATGCGGCCGTCCAGATCGAGATTCCTGATGCCCCGGGTTCGCTCGCCCGGTTGTTCGCGCACGCCGACGAGCTCGACATCAACGTCGAGGACATCTCGATCGAGCACGATCCGGTCCGTCAGGTCGGTTGGCTGAAGATCCACGTCCTTCCGCATCGGGCCGAGGGATTCGCCGAGGCCATGCGGCAGCGGGGCTGGCTGGTTGTCTGAGGTGTCCGCACCCGCTTGCGCGGCAACCTAGACTGTTGCGCATGGCCGTCATCTCCAGGCATCCGTTGATCCGCTGGGCCGTGCCCGCTGTGGCTGTCGCCGCAGTCGGCCTGGCCGCCATCGCCCCGCGAGCTGTCGCCGAACCGGCGTTGCCGCCCTTGACCGCCGAACAACTCCTGGTCGACCTCCAGAACTCGAAGGTGGACACGTTCTCCGGGACTGTCCAGACCCGAGCCGACCTGGGCCTGCCGGCGCTCCCGCTGGGTGACTCGGAGGTCGCCGCGCTCGCGTCCGGCACCCATACGATCCGGGTCTGGCAGTCGGGCGAGGACAAGTCGCGCGTGGCGCTCCTGGCCGACGGCGCCGAGACCGCTGTGATCCGCAACGGAGACGATGTCTGGCACTGGTCGAGCAAGGACCGAACGGCCAAACACACGGTGCTCCCCGAACACGAGGCCCGTCCGGGGGCCGGGGCCACGACCGCTGCGCGTACGCCCCAGGAAGCCGCCCGCGAGATGCTGGCCCACATCGAGCCCACGACCGCGGTGACGGTGTCCCAGACGGCGCGCGTCGCCGGCCGGGACGCCTATGAACTCGTCCTCGACCCGACGAGCCCCGACACGCTGGTGGCCAAGATCGCCATCGCGGTCGACAGCGAAACCAAGGCTCCGCTCCGCGTCGAGGCCTGGGCTGTCGGCAAGAACCAGCCCGCGCTCAGCGTCGGTTTCACCTCCGTCGACTTCAGCGCTCCCGATGACACGGTGTTCGCCTTCCAGCCGCCGGCCGGGGTCGCGGTCGAACAGGTCGCGCCGAAGACCAAGGACCACGCGGAGGGCGAGCCGGGCGACAAACCGGCCACTGCCGAGCCGGTCACGGTCGGTGACGGCTGGGACCGCGTGACGATCGCCCGCCTGCCCGAACGACCGGCCACCACCGACGAACAGTCCGCGACCGACCCGCGCCACGGCGATGCGACGGCGCAGTGGGAGCAGACCCTGGCGAGCCTGCCTACCGTGCAGGGCCCGTGGGGCACGGGCCGCGTGCTCACGAGTGCGCTGGTCACCGTCGTCCTCACCGATGACGGCCGGGTGGCGGTGGGCATGGTCCCGACCGACCGCGTCGTCGCCGCGATTCCGCAGTGACGCCCACGGCCCCTGCCGAGGACGTCGAGGAGTCTCCCGCGATCCACACCTCTGGGCTGACCAAGAACTTTGGCGCCCAACGGGTGGTCGATGACATCGACCTCGTGGTGCCCACGGGATCGGTCTATGGGTTCCTCGGCCCCAACGGTTCCGGCAAGACCACAACTATCCGGATGCTGCTGGGCCTGATCCGGCCGACGGCAGGGAATGCGACGATTCTCGGGGAACCCATCGGGCACGGGGATGCCCGCATCCTGGGGCGGGTAGGGGCACTCGTGGAGGGCCCGGCCTTCCATCCCTATCTCTCCGGCCGCGACAACCTGCTCCGCATCGATGCGGCCGACCTGAACGCGGACCCGTCGACAGCCAGGAACCGGGTCGCCGAGGCCCTCGATCGCGTCGGGCTGGCAGCGGCCGCCGGCAAGCGCTACCGGGCGTACTCCCTCGGCATGCGCCAGCGGCTCGGAATCGCAGCGGCACTGCTGCAACCGCGGGACCTGCTCGTGCTCGACGAACCCACCAATGGCCTCGATCCCCAGGGCACGCGCGAGGTGCGCTCGCTCCTGGCCGAGCTGAATGCCGACGGCGTGAGCGTCCTCGTGTCGAGCCACCTGCTGAGCGAGGTCGAGCAGATCTGCTCCCATGTCGGGATGATGCGCACGGGTCGATTGGTGACGCAGGGTCCGCTGGCGGAGGTACGCCGCAGTGCCCAGCAGCGGCTCACCGTCACCACCGCCGATCCGGCCGGAGCAACGGCGGTCCTGCAGGAGTTCGCGGTGGCCGACCTGTCGCCGGTCGACGGGGGAGTGACGGGCTTCATGGGCGAAGGCCAGGAGCCGGAGGCGATCGTGGCGGCGCTGGTCTACGCGGGGGTAGGCGTACGCGGTTTCGAGGTGGTCCGGCCCAGTCTGGAGGATCTCTTCATCGCCCTGACGGGGGAGGGCTTCGATGTCAGCGGTTAGGGCGTGGCGCCTGTTCGCCTACGAGCTCGGGCTGATGGCGGGCCGGCGACGCAACCAGGTGGGCCTGGCCGTCCTCATGGCGATCCCGGTGCTCATGGCCGTGGCCATCCGGGTGTCCCGCCCGACCGGTGGCGCGCATGGACCCGACTTCATCACCGACATCAGCGAGAACGGCTTCTTCGTCGCCCTCAGCGCCCTGAGCCTGATGATCACGCTGTTCCTGCCACTGGCCGTGTCCGCCCTGTGTGGCGATGCGATCGCGGGGGAGGCCAACCAGGGCACGCTGCGTTATCTGCTGACCGTGCCGGTGCATCGCACGCGGCTGTTGCTCACGAAGTACGCCGCCCTGGTCGTCGGGGCCTTCGTCGCCCCGGCCGCGGTAGCACTGGCCGCTCTGCTCTCGGGGTGGATCCTGTTCGGACTCAAGGACGTGCGAGTCCTGTCCGGCACAGAGATCCCCCTGATCGAGGGTCTCGGCAGACTGGCGCTGCTCGTCGGCTATCTGGGGATCTGCCTGGCCGCCCTCGCGGCGGTCGGTCTGTTCATCTCGACGCTCACCGAGCAACCGATCGCCGCCACGCTGGCCACGGCCGGCATCGTCATGATCAGCTGGATCCTCGGGGCCATTCCCCAGCTCGAGTGGTTGCATCCGTGGCTGATCACGGCCCACTGGACCGCAGGCACGGACCTGTTCCGCGATCCGATGTTCCTCGACTCGATCCAGCGCGGCCTCCTGCTCTCGCTCGCCTACATCGTGGTCTTCGTCGCTGCCGCCTGGGCTCGGTTCGGGGGCAAGGACATTACGAGCTGACCACCGGTTGATACCTCCGGCTGTTTGGCTGGCGGTGTGCCGATCCCGATCGCCCTCCAGGCCATGCGGACCAGCCTGCGTTCGCTGGCATACCACGTCGTCATAGAGCCCGTCCGCGAAGGCGGACCGCTGCCCGGACGCTGGTCACGGCCGGTGCGCGTGGCCATGACGGTCGGCATGATCATCTATCTGGCCCTGATGGTCTCGGTCGCCTTCTCCGGGCTCACCACGCCGCCGAACAACTCCCTCGGAGCCCTGCCGATTCCGGGACGGATCCTGATCGCCGTGGGGGTGTCGGCGACCCTGTTCTTTCTGCTGGCGGCCTCGGTCCACATGCCGCTGATCCTGACGCTGCTGCTCTGGTGCGTCGTGGCGAGCACCCTGGCTGTCGCTGCCGCAACCACGTTCCGCATCGCCGAGTTCCTGGACGCCGATGCGGCTCCGTTCATCTGGCTGGTCCTGATGGCGGTCCTGATCGTGCAGTGGGTGGCGTTGCTGGTTCTGTGCATCGCCCAACGCCGCCGCCCGGTCACCGGACGATGGCTGGTCGCGCTCGCGGCCCTGGTCACCACGTCCTATGCAGTGCCGACCCTGATGTCCATCGTCGCCGACCCCGAACACAGCGTCATGTCGAGCACTGCCACGTTGCTGCCCATGTTCGTGCTGTTGATCGGCGCCGCACCGATCGCCATCGCCTCGGGCACCGCCTTCGCCGAGGTGACCGTGCGAGCCGTGACCTGGGCCGTGCTGAGTGCCCGGCCGATGGTGCATATCCGAGTCTGGCAGGTCATTGTAGTGCTGCTGACCGGGCTCCAGATCTGGCGGGCGGTGACCCTGCGCCCCAACCACCCCTGGATGTATGCCTCAAAGATCGCCCTCATCTCGGCCACGGTCGCGATCACGTTCGGGTGCGTGGCAGTGGGCCCGGCGGCGCAGCCCGCGCCTGGCCCCACGACCGACCGCTGTCATGGAATCGGTGCCTCGCCTCGCATACCTGATCTCCCCGTTCATGATCTGACCGCTGCTCTGGATGAGCGTCGGACCCGGGCTGTCGATGCCCATCGGGTTGGCGCTGGGCGGCGTGTTCGCCCTCGTCTGGACGGCCCGGGCCATCGGCCGCGGTGATGTCGTCGGTGCAGCGATCGGCCCGCCCCTGGCCTGTGGAATGGCTGTGCACTCCGCCGTGTTCGCCGGGATGCCGGCCATCCAGTCCGATCTCGTCAGCGGTTTCCTGCTGAGTGCCCTGCTCCTGGTGGCGCTGATCGTCTGGCGCATCCGTGGCGTGGCCAACGAGACCCGGTGGACGATCGTGGCGCTCGGTCTGGCCCTCAGCGTGCTCGCGGCCGCCGCCGTGTCCATGACCGCCTTCGGCAATTGGGGCGAATCCTTCAGCCTCGAGTTGTTCACCCAATGGGGTGACTGGGTGATGGGACGATTCGCGCTTCTCGCGGTGATCGTCGGGCTCATCGAGATCGGCCGCTTCCACGTCGACCCTGATCCGGGCGTACCCGTCCCCGAATACCTGCCCGCCCGGGGCTGACCGAGAAGGGGGAATCCGACCCCCGAAATCCCGTGTTTCCCCAGCAGCAGAGGACGTCGGGACGTACTAGCGTTGAACGTTCGGTGACATGTATTTCCGGGGCCGTTCGAGGGCCGGATCGCCGCTGAGGAGCTGATTATGGTGACCCACGTGATGAAGGACGAGCCGTTGATCATTGCGATCGACGGCCCGAGTGGATCGGGCAAGTCGAGTACGTCGCGTGGCGTTGCGCGCAGGCTCGGTTTGGCCTATCTGGACACCGGGGCGATGTATCGGGCGGCCGCGTGGCTGGTGGCCGAGCGTACGCTCGAGGATCCTGCCGCCATCATCGACGCAGTCGCCACGACGCCAATGGATATCGCCCTGGACCCCGCCGCGTTCGCGATCACGGTCGACGGCACCGATGTGACCGAGGCGATCCGTGAGCCGCGCATCTCTGCCTCGGTGTCGAAGGTCTCGACGATCCAGGCGGTCCGCGACATCCTCATAGCGCGGCAGCGCGCGCTGATCGCCGGCGCCGACGGCGGCATCGTTGTCGAGGGCCGCGACATCACGACGGTGGTCGCTCCGGAGGCGCAGGTCCGCGTACTCCTCGTCGCCGACCCCGCCGCCCGCATCGCCCGCCGCCAGGCCGAACTCGGCGACCGGGCCGACCACGCCCAGGTGACCGACCAGGTGATCCGGCGCGATGCCGACGACTCGACCGTGGCGGCCTTCACCGAAGCAGCCCCGGGCGTGACCGTTGTCGATTCGACCCACCTGACCCTTGACCAAGTGATCGACCGCATCTGCGGCATGGCCCCACCCAGTTGACCGATGAGGAGTGCTCGTGAGTGACAGTCTCGACCTGCGGCCGCTGACCCCGCTGCCGCCGGGCCCGCTTACGCCCTTGCCGCAAGGCGTAGTCATCGACCTGCCCCACCTGCATTCCGACCTACCCGCCAACCGGGTCAGCCTCCTGCGCAGCGTGCGTCGGCGTTCTCGACGGCCCGCTGCTGGTCACCATGACCCCGCGGATCACGTTCGCCCTCGCCAAGTCGGAGCTCTTCACCGGCAAGGTCGGACGGCTCCTCGAGGCGGCCGGGCAGATCCCCGTCAACCAGCGCGAGCTCGACACCCTCGCCCTGCGACGCGCGCTGAAGGTGCTGGGCGATGGCCACCTGCTCGGGATCTTCCCCGAGGGCAGCCGCGATGTCGGCGACATGGCGGCGATCCGGGGCGGGGCGGCGTACCTCGCGATGGCCTCCGGTGCCCCGATCATCCCGGTCGCGCTGCTGGGCACGCGCGAGCCCGGCCAGACCATCAGCGATGTGCCGCAGCGTGGTGGACGGATCCATATCGTGTACGGTGAACCGATTGTCATCGATCGGACCCTGTGGCCCCGGCGCAGGCACGAGGTGGCGGACCGGACCGAAGAGGTACGCCGTCGGCTCGCTGCCCATGTCGCGTGGGCGGAGGGTCACACGGGGATGGCACTCCCGGGCGTACCCGCGCCGAAAGCCACCGCTGCAGCGTGAGTGGACCGCCCGGACTCAGGGGAAAGGGCGGAGATGACCGATATCGATACGGGGTCCACTGACAGCACGGGCGGCACCGAAGGCGCGTTCGGCGACGGTGAATTCTCCGGTGGCGGCACCACGATCGTGAAGCCGGTCGTGGCCGTGGTCGGTCGACCCAACGTGGGCAAATCGACCCTGGTCAACCGGATCATCGGGCGCCAGGAGGCCGTCGTCCAGGACGTGCCGGGCGTGACGCGCGACCGGGTGTCCTATGACGCCAACTGGAACGGCCGGGAGTTCATCCTGGTCGACACCGGTGGTTGGGTCTCGGACGCTACCGGCATGGCCGCCCAGATCGCCGAGCAGGCCGAGATGGCGATCGAGGCTGCGGACGCGGTGCTGTTCGTCGTCGACGCCACCGTGGGCACGGTC
This sequence comes from uncultured Enemella sp., assembly GCA_964515145.1. Lineage (GTDB taxonomy): Bacteria > Actinomycetota > Actinomycetes > Propionibacteriales > Propionibacteriaceae > Enemella. Next base: position 3,614 of record CAZEVN010000044.1, on the reverse strand, counting down.
GATGAGGACGAGGCCGTCGTGCGCGTGCTGCGCCGGTCGAAGAAGCCGGTCGTGCTGGCGGCCAACAAGGTCGATGATGCGCGCACCGAAGCGGAAGCCGCGTCGATGTGGAACCTCGGTCTGGGTCAGCCGTGGGCGGTCTCGGCCCTCCACGGGCGGGGGACCGGTGACCTGCTCGACGCCGTGCTCGACGCACTGCCCGAGGCACCAAGGGAAACCCTGGAAGAGATCGGCGGACCCCGTCGTGTCGCTCTGGTCGGGAAGCCGAATGTCGGCAAGTCGTCGCTGCTCAACAAGTTCGCCGGCCAGCAGCGGTCGGTGGTCGACAACGTCGCCGGCACGACGGTGGACCCGGTGGATGAGCTCGTCGAGGTCGGTGGCACGGTCTATCGGTTCATCGACACGGCCGGGATCAGGCGGCGGGTAAAGGAGGCGTCGGGACACGAGTACTACGCCTCCCTGCGCACCCACCGCGCCATCGAGCGCGCCGAGTGCTGTGTCGTGCTGATCGAGGCCGCCGAGGAGATCACCGAGCAGGACCTCCGGATCCTGTCGATGGTCGAGGATGCAGGGCGTGCCTTGGTCATCGCTTTCAACAAGTGGGACCTGACCGACGAGGAACGCCGCTACTACCTCGACCGGGAGATCGAGCGCGATCTCCATGGCTTCACCTGGGCCTCGAAGGTCAACATCTCGGCGATGACCGGGCGCAATGTCCACAAACTCTCCCAGGCCATCGAGGAGGCCCTCACCGGGTGGGAGACCCGCATCTCCACCGGCAAGCTCAATGCTTTCCTCGGTCGGCTCGTCGCCTCGCATCCCCACCCGGTGCGCGGTGGCAAGCAGCCCCGCATCCTGTTCGGCACCCAGGCCCAGAACCGGCCCCCGACGTTCGTGCTGTTCACCTCCGGCAAGCTCGACGACGGTTATCTGCGGTTCGTCGAGCGTCGCCTGCGGGAGGAGTTCGACTTCACGGGTACGCCCGTCCATGTCGAGATGCGCGCCCGGGAGAAGCGCAAGAACCGCTGAGGGCTGCAGGACGGGACCTCTGGGGCGTACCGGTCAGGTGAGGTCCTGCTCCGCCAGCCAGGCCTGGCAGCGGCGTCGGGACGCCCGCGCCAGCCAGGCCTCCTGGACGAGCTCGGTGACCTCGGCGACGGTGAGCCGGCCCAGGTCGGACGCGCGGATCAACACGCTCGGATGACCGTCGAAATGGGCGGTCGTGAAGAATGGGGGACCTTCGGCCAGCAGCGCGTGCTTCTCCTCCTCGGAGGCGACCCACAACACGATCACATCGTCGAGGCGCTCCCCGGTCTCGGGGTCGACTGCATCCGGGCGCGGGTTGCGAAAGAACACGAACGACTTGCCGCTGACCTGGTAGACCGGGTTGCCCTCGGTGCCGGGACAGACCTTGGCATAGGGCATGCCAGCAGCGACCCGATGGAGATCGGTGACCGTCGCTGGCCTGCTGTGCATTGAGCCAGCATGGCACTTCGGAAGATAATTCGAAAGCGGAGGACGTCAGGTTGATGCCGTCATTCGGCTACGGGTTGATGGCCTCCCAGTTCGAGCAGGACGACCCCGGCCATGATCAGCAGAATGCCGATCATCGCCACGGGCGTGAGTCGTTCGCCGAAGAGAAACCAGGCAGTGATCGCCACGCCGGCAGTGCCGAGGCCTGACCAGAGCGCGTACGCCGTGCCCACCCCGATCGTCCGCAGGGCGAAGGACAAAAGTACGAATGCCGTGACATAGCCCGCCACCACGAGGGCCCACTGCCACCACAGTCCCTGGCGAGAGGCACCTCGCAGCGAAAGGGTGGCGATGACCTCCACCACGATGGCTCCGGCCAGGGGGATGTATCCGCTCACGTGCCCCAACTATGCCGGTTCCGGCAGGGTTGCGCGGCGCGGATCCGAGGCTCAGATCCGATGTTCAGAGCCTGCGCTCGGCCCGGATCACGAGGTCGCGGATGTGGTGGGCTCCTCGGCCGGCGGAGATCGCGCGGTCGCGTTGGTCGTCGGTGTGGATCAGCCAGACGTCCTCTCGGGTCCGCAGGGCCTCGCGTACCGAGTCTGGGGAGACCATGGTCGCGAAGTCGGGGCCCTCGCTGTGATCATGGTCGTCGCTTTGGCTGTCGTCGTGGCCGTGATGGTGATGATGCTCTTCTCCGGGCTCCGGCGGGGCGTGGTGCACCACCAGGAGGGTGCCACCGGGCGCGACCAGATCGGCGAGGGCACTCTCGATCTCGTGGTCGGGCGTACGCGACATCGGCGGATAAAAGACGCTCACCAGATCGAAGGAACCTTCCGCCAGGCCGGCTTCGAGCAGGCCGCTCCTGACCCAGGTCACGTCGACGCCCTTCTCGGCCGCCCAGCCCCTCGCGCGATCAAGCGCGACGCCCGAAACGTCGAGCCCGGTCACCTGCCAGCCGCGCTCGGCGAGCCAGACCGAATCGGCACCTTCGCCACAGCCCACGTCCAGCGCCGTCCCGGGGGTCAGGCCCTCCACCTCGGTGATCAGCGCAGCGTTCGGCTGGCCGCTCCAGACGCGATCCGACTCGGAGTATCGCTCATCCCATTCCTGTTCACTCACGGCGTCAGCCTCCCAGATCCATTGCGACCGAACACCCGCACGTCTGCCCAGTGGCCGGGCGAGTCAAGCTTGCGGTCACAGGTGAAGAGAGGCACGGAGAGTGCTTCAGCCAAGGCCACATAGCTCGCGTCATAGGCAGTGCATCGGTGACGCAGCTGCCAAATCCGTTCGGCGAGGGGCTCAGTCTCGAACCGGTCGATGGTGAAGGCAAAGTAGTCGGCCCGAGCCTGATCAGCCAGCTCGAGTCGGAGGCGTCCGCCCAGTGTGAGTCCGCGGACGACGGAAAGAATCTCGATGTCGAGAAGGTGCGGCGCAGACAACGAGCCGGCAAGTCCAGCCAGCAGGTCAGGATCCGGGGTTTGGCCCACTAGGCACTCCGCCATCGCCGAAGCGTCGATCACGATCATGGCCGCTGCGCCTCCAACGCGCTCAGGATGTCGGCGGTGGTCACGCCGTCCGCGCGGTCCATTCGTCGCAGCCGCTCCACGATTTCGGCGTTGGTCGGCCTGCCGGCGATCCGCGTGAGTTCACCGGCGACATAAGCAGACAGGGACAGACCCTTATCCGCAGCTCGCGCCTTCAGCGTCTCCGCGACCTCCGAAGGAACATCGCGAATGTAGAGCGTGGTCATGGGATAAATGCTAGCAATCTGCAAGCGACCTGCGGTCACGATCGATCTCTCTTTTGTTCGGGGGTGGTTGCTACGGAAACGACGGCCTGCACCTCCTCAGGGCCACCCTCCAGCGCCCTCTGCGGCTGCACGGGAAAGGGAGGCATCACTGTCGGAGGATTCCGAATCGGGTGTGGCGGATTGGTTTGCGTTCGGGGTCGTAGCCCCGGGGTGGAGTCACCACAGGTAATCGATCGGGCCCGAGGCGTACATGCCACCGATCGGGATCGTCGTCGTCCCAGGCGTTGTTGCGCCCCGGTTCACATTTCCTGTGGTGCCTCGGACACAGCAACACCAGAGCTTGTCAAGTTTTCTGTGTAAGTGATCTGGGTCACTTATTGGTTTATAG
>CAZEVN010000043.1:0-26078 GCA_964515145.1 uncultured Enemella sp. | reverse complement strand
CCCCTGACTCCTCCCCCACCGCCTCGCCACGGCCACCGGCGACCCGCACTCCTGCCCTGCTGCGCCTGCTCCGCGACGGTGCACCGGTCGCGCTGACGCCCACGAGTGCGGACGCAGCCGTGCAGGGCATGCGCGCCTGGGAGGGGTCCGACCTCGTCGTCGATCCTGCGAGCCTGGGCGAGGCACCCGGCGCCTGGCCGATCCATCGGGTGTCCTATCAGGTGCTGTGCTCGGCCGGAATGCGTGCGGATGTCACGGCCCTGGAGAAGGACTGGCTGACTTATCTTGTCGACGACAGCACCCAGAGCACGTTCGCCGAAGAAGGCCGGATTGCGCTGCCGACCCACCTGCGTGACCGCGTCCGCCAATCGGTCGCGGCGCTCCGGTGAGGCCGGGGGCTATGCTGACGTCCGCACCACCCGGAGGATCTTTGTGATGACCAGTGTCCTGGCCAAGGCCGTTGCCGTTGCCCTCACCGGACTGGCCCTGGCCGGCTGCGGGACGGCCAACCCCACCCCGACCGCCGAGCTGACGCCGCTCGGGCCTGCCACGTGCCCGACGGGCGAGGTGGTCGGCGCCGGGTCACCTGTCGTCCACAATGCCCTCGACGAACTCGGGCAGGCCTATCGCGAGCGCTGCGCCGAGTCGAGCAGCGCGTTCTATCGTCCGATCGGTGTGGAGGCAGCCCTCGAGTCGTTCGCGGCGGCGGAGACCGACTGGACATCGTCCGACGTGCCGGTCGAAGGTGCCGCAGCGACGGCCGCGGCCGCCCGCTGCGTCAAGGGTGAACTCTGGAACATTCCGCTTCTGGGCCATGCCGTGGTGATCTCGTTCAACCTCCCCGGGGTCGACGAGCTGACCCTGTCGGCGCCGGTCCTCGCGCGGGTGCTCGACGGTCGCATCACGCGATGGAACGACCCGGAGATCACGGCGATCAACGCTGGCCGCACGCTGCCCGACCTGCCCATCACGGTCCTCGGCCGCGCCGACTCCGACGGCACCACGCGCACGCTGACCACCTTCCTCGCGGCCACCGCCGATTGGCCGGCCGACAAGGTCGGAGCCGAGTGGACCGGAACCGGTGAGAAACTCGATCGCACCGCCGACCTGTTGACCGGGATCCGGAGCCTGCCGGGCGCGATCAGTTATGCCGATGCCTCCGTGCTGTCCGCCAACGACCTGCCCACCGCTGCCATCGACGCTGGTGCCGGAGCAGTCGCCCCGACGCCCGAGTCGACGTCTGCGGCGCTGCAACGAGCCGAGCTGTCCGGAGAGAAGGGCAACATCAGGCTGACTCCGACCTACACCGACAGCCCCCCTGGGACTTATCCCCTGGTGGGAATCGACTATCAGGTCGTCTGCACCGAGGGTGCCTACACCACGCAGAACCGACGCAAGGCCGCCATCCTCAAGGACTTCCTCGGCTTCGCCGCCTCCGATCCACAGCAGAAGTCGATAGGTGATCTCGGCTATGTGCCGCTGCCCGAGGAGGCCCGGTCACGCGTACGCCAGGCCATCGCGACACTCGTCGTCGTGCCTTGATCCTGGTTTCTAGGATGTCCGTGTGAGCGCACCAGGCTGGTATCCGGATCCCGGCGGACAGCCCGGGATGTTCCGCTATTGGGATGGTTCGGCCTGGTCAGCCGCCCTGTCGCCAACACCTCATGCCGGTCGGCCCTCGTCGGTGGGTCCTGGTCCGGGAGACCCGGGCCGAACGGGCCCCCGTGATCCCCGTGCGACCGGGCAGGCCTCCTCCGGAGGGGGCAACCGCGCCTGGGTCATTGCCGCCGCAGCCGTCGTCGTTGTGTTGGTCGTGGTCGTGGCCTTCATCGTCCGGAACGTGACGAACACCGACGGCGGCCTCACGTCCGACCGACCCGGCGGCGTCTCCACCCGCCCGGTGTGCCCGCCCGAGGATCTCCAGACTCCCGATGCCGCTGCCACCCGCAACGGCCGGGTCTATGGTGGCAAGCTCTCCTACCCCCAGTTGCCCGCACCCTGGGCCGAGCCCAGACTGGAAACTCGCGTCCCCTTCGGCCGCAACGCCTGGACCCAGACCATCCATGTCGAGGACTATGTGTCCGGGAGCAACACCGGGGCCTGGGTCGCGTCCGTGCTGGTCGCCGAGCTGAACGCCGGAGATGGGTTCTACAACGCCCAGGACGGCTCCGAGATCGTGGTGACCTGCATAGTGGGTGCGTTCTATGGCGACACCAAGGTCGACCGCAAGGACCGGGTCAACAAGGCGATGACCGTGGACGGCCAGGCGGCCTGGCTCGTGGAGTCCGACCTGGAGTTCAGGATTCCCGGTCTGCGGACCGACGGCGAACTCGCCATCGTCCTGATCGTCGAGACCGGGCCAGGAAGCGCGAGTGTCTACTACGCCTCCATCCCCAACACCACCCCACAGTGGGAGGCCCCCGCGCGACAGGCCATGGCGCAACTCACCGTCGACGACTAGTTTTTGTCGGGTTCCGGCGACTCAGCTCGGTCTTGCCGTCCTTCCTGGGTACGCCGCCCCAGCCACTTCGTGCCTGACACGCCGAGAGCCGGAACGTACATGTGCCAAATGGCACGACCTCCGCCCCGACACCGCGCGCCTCTGGTGACTTCGTGCCATCTGGCACATCAGCGTCCAGCCCTGGGCGTGTCATGTCCGACGGCCGCTGTTCGACAGCCCGACCTAGGGGCCATGAGACTCTGCCCGCCCATTCCCACGTCGCAACACGAGGGCGTCTTCCCGGCGGTTTCGGGGGGTGAGTGCACCACCGGAAACCGCCCCCGACCGTGCGCCAGTCGCCGAACGCAACTCCAGCGCCTGGGTCACTCGTTGACCGGGTCGGGCTCACCGTCATAGCCGGGCACGGCCAGGGAGAGCAGGGCATTCTCGACCACCTCGGTGAGGGCGGGGTGGATCCAGTATTGGCCCCGAGCCATGTCACGAATGCCCAGGTTGAAGCTCATCGCCTGAATCAGTGGCTGGATCAGGGTCGACGCCTGCTCACCGATGATGTGGGCACCAAGCAGCAACCCGGTGTCGGGGTCGGCCAGGAGCTTGCAGAACGAGTGCTGATCCTCCATGGCCCAGCCATAGGCGACGGAGCCATAGTCCTGGATGGCCTTCACATAGCGCCGGCCGGCCTCCCGGAGTTCCTGCTCGGTGGCGCCCACCGACCCGATCTGGGGATCGCCGAAGACCGCGTGCGGAATCGCGTGGTGATTGCTGGCGATGAGGTCATCGGAGTGCAGAAGGTTGTGCTGCACGACGCGGGTCTCGTGGTTGGCGACATGCTTGAGCTGCGCGGGAGAGGACACATCACCGAGAGCGAAGATCCCGTCGGCCGTCGTGCGCTGGAACTCGTCGACGCGAATCAGGCCCTCGTCGTCCATCTCCACGCCGGCGGCGGCCAGGTTCATCGTGTCGCCATTGGGAATGCGGCCGGTGGCGTTGAGGAGCACCTCGGCGTTGTATTCGTATTCGATCCCCTCGTGATCGGCCGTCACGACGAGGATCTCGCCGCCCTCGTCGGGCTCCAGCCGGACGAGCTGCTGGTTGAGCCGAACGGCCATGCGCTTCGACATGCGGGTGGTGAACCGCTTGGCGATGTCCTCGTCCTCCCTGCGGAGCAGCGTGCCGGAGCGGTTGATGATGGTGACCCGCGTACCGAACGCAGAGAAAATATGGGCGAACTCGGCCGCGATGAAGCCACCCCCGATGATGACCATGGACCTCGGGAGCCGGTCGAGTCGCATCACGGTGTCGGACGTGTGGACCGTCACCTCGGGCGGCACGTCCACGGCCAGCGGTCGCGGTCGGGAACCCGTGGCGATGACGAACCGATCGGCGGTGAGCTTGCCGCCGGCCACGCCGAGGGTCTTCTCACCGGTGAACCGGGCCTCACCCTCGAACAGGGTGATGTGTTCGTTCTCGATCCGCCAGTCGCGGCCGGAGGACGAGATCGCGTCGATCCGACCGAAGATCCGGTCGCGGATCGCGGGCCAATCCGCGTCGCCCCAGGGCAGCGTCACATCGACGGCAGCTGCGGCTTCGCGCGCGCGGGCCAGGTCGGCCGGGCGGACGAACATCTTGGTCGGGATGCAACCGACGTTGAGGCAGGTGCCGCCGAACGCTCCGTTGATGCCCTTGTCGACCAGGGCAACGTTCATCGACGTGAATCGCTCGTCCAGCAAGGAATTACCGGATCCGGAACCGATGACGCAGAGGTCGTAATGGGGCAGCGCAGCAGACATGCGCCCCATCCTATTGCGCACCGGCCCGCACCGAACCACGGCACTTCCCAAGCCCACCGAGCGCCCGGCAGCCCTCGGTAGGGTGAACCCATGGCTCTGATCCGTCGTTCCCCAGCGTTCTCCTATACCGGCACGGCTCTCGTTACGGGGGCCTCGGCGGGGCTGGGGGTGGCGTACGCCGAAGCGCTCGCCGGCAAGGGCATGGACCTGATCCTGGTGGCGCGCACCGCGGCTCCCATGGAAGAGCTTGCCACGCGGCTCCGGCAGGAGACAGGCGTGGCCGTCACGGTGCTGCCGTCCGACCTGACCGATCGCGCCGCGCGTGCCGAGCTGGTCGCCGACATCGACGAGCGCGGCCTGCTTGTGGACATGCTGGTCAACAACGCCGGGTTCGGCACCAAGGGTGATTTCGCCACCCTCGAGCCAGACCGGGTCGTGCGCGAGATCGAGCTCAACTGTGTGGCTCTGACCGACCTGGCCCGGCAGTTCCTGCCGGGCATGCTCGAACGCCACCGCGGAGCGATCCTCAACATCGCCTCGACCGCGGGGTTCCAGCCGTGGCCGACGATGAGCGTCTATGGCGCGTCGAAGGCCTACGTGCGGAGCCTCTCCCTTGCGATGTGGTTCGAAACGCGCGGAACGGGCGTACGCGTCCTGTCCGTCTGTCCCGGCGCCACCGACACTGAATGGATGGCCAAGACCGGCGCACCTGACATGCTGCCCAACCGCCGCTCACCGCAGCAGGTCGTCGAGTCGACGTTCCGGGCGCTCGATCGAGACCAGCCCGAAGTCGTCGACGGCGTCATGAACTGGATCACAGGCCACGTCGCAACTCTGGCGCCCAAGCGGGTGAAGCTGCCGATTGCGCGGATGTTCGCCAAGGAGTGACCCCGGCGTACGCCCGGAGCGCGCTATTTGGCGTAGGAGTGCAGGCCGCTCACGAGCAGGTTGATGCCGACGAAGTTCCACCAGAACGACACGGCACCGACGATCGCGATGATGGCAGCGGGCCGGCCCTTCCAACCCGCGGTGGACCGGGCGTGGAGATAGGCCGCAAAGATCGCCCAAGTCACCAGCGACCAGGTCTCCTTGGGGTCCCAGCCCCAATAGCGACCCCACGCATATTGCGCCCAGATCGCTCCGGCCGCGATGACGAACGTGAAGAGCGGGAACGCGAACGCCAACAGCAGGTAGGTGAACTTGTCGAGCTTCTCGGCCGAGGGCAGGTTGACGAGATAGCCCCGAACGACGCCCTGCTCCTCGGCCCGGCGGCGCAGCAGATAGAGGATCGCCGAGACCCCAGCGATGGTGAAGGCGGCACCCGCCACGGTGGCGGCGAAGATGTGGAACGCGAACCACGCCGAGTGCAGCGACGGCACCAGCGGCGCGACATCGACATAGAACACGGTGACGGCCAGCCCGAGCCCGATCGTGGAGAGCATCGCCACCGGCAGCCCGAGCCAGCGCATCCCGAACCGGGTCGCCAGGACCAGGTGGGTCGCGACGACGAAGATGAGGGAGGTGGAGGTGAACTCATACATATTCCCCCAGGGGAGGCGATCGGCTGCCACCCCCCGGAGGACCACCGCAAGGACGTGCGCCAGGAGGCCCACCATCGTCAGCGCGATGCCGATCCGGCCCATGCGGTCGGTGCGCAGACGTGCCCCCGCCGGCTCGGCCGACACCTCCTTGACAGGCTCATCAGCCTCCACGGACTCGGCATCCTCAGCGCCGCGACCGCCGACCACGACGGGCACGCGGCCCTTGGCCCTCGACACCGCAATACCGGCGTGGCGGGCGGCAGCCCACTCCGCGGCGTGGGCGAACACCGCGAACAGATAGATCACCGCCGCGGTCACCATGGCGAGCATCGAATAGTTGCCAATTGCGTCCATCGAGTGTTTCCCTCCTGATCCGTGCCTATCCTGCCACTCAGCGCAGGACGGATTCGCCCAGTTCGCCCACGGCCTCCGCAAGACCGGTGCGCCCCTCGGCACGATCGAGGCCGGCGACTTCGACCGAACCATCCGATGCGGCGCGGACCCAGAGTCGCCGCGGGCGGATGAAGAGCGACAGGCAGAGCCCGGCGACGCCGATCAGACAGGCCGCCAGCGTGGCCGCCAGACCGGGGGTATAGGACACCTGGAGCCGCACCCACCGCTGATAGCCCTCAAAGGTGATCGAGCCGCGGCCATCGGGCAGCACGAAGCTCTCCCCCGCCTTGAGGCGGAACCGCAACGGCTCCCCGTTGGCCTGCAGATATTGGGTCAGGCCGGTCTTGTTGAGCGAATAGACATTCTCGGGCTCGCCGGTCGCGACCCGGGGCGGCCCGTGATAGGCGTTGAGGAACAGCTCGGGGTTGTAGGTATCGGGGAACAGCGATCGCGGCATCGCATTGTCGACCGGTGTGGTGGGAACGAAGATGCCTTCGAACGCCAGTCGCTCCGGGCGCGCATCGGGGGCCTTGATGACGCCGTTGGAGGTGAAGTTGCCGTCCTGCGGCAGGAACACCACCGGTCCCGACCACGCCACGTTGCCCTCACCGTCGTGCACCGTCACCCGCGGCGCATAACCATGGCCGAGCAGGTGCACCTGCGTGCCGGCGATCTCGAGCGGATGGTTGACCTCGATGACGTCGGGCTTCGGCTGGGCACCCGGGCGCTCGATCACGGTGACATTCGCGGTGAACTCGCGCGGCTGGCCGGTGTTGACCTTGCCGGTCTCGAACCGCGCGGTGAAGTCGTCGATGAGCACGCTGAACGGCTGCAGATCGAGGTCGGTGAACTCGGCTCCCGAGGTCAGCTCGTCATATTGCGTGAGGTTGTTGGAGAAACCGCCGCCGACGGGCACGATCGCCGCACCGCGATAGCCGAACAGCACACCGGTCGCCACGCCCAACAGCATCGCGACCAGCGACAGGTGGAAGATCAGGTTGCCGGCCTCGCGGAGATAGCCGCGTTCGGCCGACAGGCTGGTCGCGCCGTTCTCTTCGATGCGCCGGACGCGATAGTGCTTGGCCCTGAGGTGCTCCGTCGCCCGCTCGATCGCGTCGTCCCGGCCGTCGATCTTCGCGTACGCCGGCAGTCGCGACAGGTTGCGTGGGGTGTTGACGGGCTCGGCCCTCAGTGCCCGGGCATACACCCCGATGCGGGGCACGATGCACCCGATCAGCGACACGAGCAGCAGCAGATAGATCGCCGAGAACCAGGGCGACGTATAGACCTCGAACAGTCCCACGGCGTCATAGATCCCACCGAGCCGCGGATTCTCGTTGATGAATTCACGCACCTGCACCGGGGAGACAGGGCGCTGCGGGATGAGCGACCCGGGAATGGCTGCGAGGGCAGCCACGAACAGCAGTGTGAGCGCGGTGCGCATCGAGGTGAGCTGGGTCCACATGAAGCGGAGCAGTTCGAGCGGGGACAGGGCGGACGCATCGGCCGACTTGCGGGGCAGGTCGGGCCCGTGCTCCGGCGGTGCGGTCGCGGTCGACTGGTCGGTCATCACATCACCGTCACGAACGAGGAAGCCCACTGGCGGGCTTCGGCCATCAGGAAGTCCCAACCGCCGGTGATCAGCAGGATGCCGACGAGGACCATCAGCCCGCCACCGATCCGCATCATCGTCTGTTGGTGGCGACGGACGAAGTTCACCGCGCGGTTCATGCGCGTGAACGTCAGCCCGGCGATCACGAACGGAATGCCGAGCCCCATGGCATAGACGAAAGCCAGAATGCCGCCCCGCAGCGCCGAACCCTCGGTCATGGCGAGGCTCAGCACGACCGTGAGGGTCGGGCCGATGCAGGGAGTCCACCCCAGGCCGAAGAGCAGCCCGAGCAACGGTGCAGCTGCCACACCCACTTTCGGCACCCGATGCAGGCGCATGTCGCGCTGCCCCAGCGGCAGGAGCCCGGCGAAGATCAGCCCCAGAATGATGGTGAGGATGCCCAGCACGATCGTGATCGGTCGCGCATATTCGAGGAGTGCGCGGCCGAGCGTACCCGCCGCGACTCCGGACGCCACGAACACGAACGCGAACCCGAGGACGAACAACAGGGTTCCCGCGAGCATGCGCCCGCGCGGTCCCCGGCCCTCGATGACCTCCACGGCGCTCAGACCGGTCGCATACGACAAATAGCCCGGCAGCAGAGGCACGACACACGGCGAGAAGAACGACACCAGCCCGGCCAGGAGGGCCACGGGCAGAGCCAGCGCCAGCCCGCCACTGACGCTCTGCGCCGCCCAGCTGCCGATATCGAGGAGGACGAGATCCATCAGCGACCCTCGGCCGTGTCGGTCACCAGGCCGACCAGGGTGTTGCGATCGACCTCACCGATGATGCGCGCGGCGATGCGGCCCTCGGCGTCGACGATCAGGGTGCTGGGGATGCCGGAGGGCGGCAGATGGCCCGAGAACTCGAGCAGGCTGCGGCCCTGGGGGTCGAAGATCGACGGATAGGTGATGCCGAACGTGCGCACGAACGCCTGCGCGGGGCCCGGATCGGGGTCCCGGGTGTCGATGCCGACGAACTGCGCGATATCCCGGGTGTCCTGCCACGCCTGTTCGAGTGCCGGTGCCTCGGCCCGGCAGGGTTCGCACCACGAGCCCCACACGTTGATCACGACAACCTTGCCGGGGTGTCCGGTCGTCACCGTGCCACCGTCGAGACCCTCGCCGGTGGCCACCGGAGCTGTCTGTCGGTCGGCCGGGGCGACCCGTGTCAGGCCTGTCTTGCCGGCGACGAACCCGGTCTCGCCGCCGGAGCCACCCGAGCAGCCGGTGACCACGAGCAGGCCGACCAGCGCGACCAGCGCCACCCAGCGGGTGAGTGAGCGGGGCGTACGCCGGGAACGCAGTGAACGACGCGACGAGGAGAACAGGTCAATCACGCCCCGGCGACGAACTTCTTCTTGGCGGTCGTGCGGTTCTTGACCGGCACGAGGTCGAGGCAGGGCTCGGCATATTCGACCTTGGTCACCCGGCCGTCGATCAGCGTGAACGATGTGATCGACGCGAGCGAACACTGCCGCTTGCGCGGATCGTGCACGAGCGGACGACCCTCGGCGTCGAGCCGGGCCATCCAGATGGGCAGCTGGTGGCTGACGATCAGCGCTTCCTGCCCTTCGGCTGCCTCGGCTGCGTCGGCGATCGCGAGGCGCATGCGGGCCACGATCTCGCGATAGGCCTCCCCCCAGCTGGGCCGGAAGGGGTTGTAGAGCTTGGTGAACACCGCAGGCTGCATCAGCTGGGTCAGTTTGCCGGTGAAAACGCGGCCGCGCAGGTTGTTGCCGGCCTCGATGACGCCCTCGTCGGTGGTGATCTCCAGACCGTGACGCTCCGCGATGGGTGCCATGGTCTCCTGGGCCCGCTCCAGCGGCGAGCAGCGCAGGTGGACCAGGTCGAGGTCGGCGGTGTATTCCGCCATCCGCTGGGCCATCTTGCGCCCGATCTCCGACAGGTGGAAGTCGGGCAGCCGCTCATAGAGAACACCCTTCGGGTTCTCGACATGGCCGTGGCGCATGAGATGGACAATGGCCTTCGACATCGGGTCGCTCCTGGGGTTCTGGGCGGTCAGGCTTCGGCAGCAGCACGGGCGGCGGCGGGCAGCGCCTCCACGATACGGCTCAGGGCGGCGTCGTCGTGGGTCCCGGAGAGGAACCACGCCTCGAACGCACTCGGCGGGAGATAGACGCCCTGGTCCAGCATGGCGTGGAAGAAGGCGGCGAAGCGCTCCGTGTGCTGTTTCTGGGCCGTCGCGTAGTCGGGAACCACCGTCACCCCGTCATCGGTGAAGAAGACCGAGAAGAGGTTGCCGGAGTTCTGGATCACATGCGGTACGCCAGCAGCGGTCAGGGCGGCGCCCACCTCCGCCCGCAGCCGTTCGGACGCTGCGTCGATCCTGGCGTACACCTCGGGAGTCGCGAGCCGCAGCGTCGTGAGGCCGGCGACCGTCGCCACCGGGTTTCCGGAGAGCGTGCCGGCCTGATAGACCTCGCCCGCCGGGGCGAGGTGGGCCATCAGCTCGCGCGAGCCGCCGAAGGCCGCGGCCGGGAAGCCACCGCCCATCACCTTGCCGAACGTCATCAGGTCGGGTTCCACGCCGTCGAGGCCGAACTGACCCGATCGCGAAACCCGGAAGCCGGTCATGACCTCGTCGGAGACGAACAGCGCGCCGTTCTCGCGGCACGTGCGCTTGAGGAAGGCATTGAAGTCGTCACCATCGGGCCCGATCGCCGGGGGGATGACGCCCATGTTTCCGGCCGCCGCCTCGGTGATGACACAGGCGATGCGGTCACCGTGTTCGGCGAAGGCCGCGAGGACCGCCTCGCGGTCGTTGTATTCACACACGATCGTGTCGGCCGTCGTCGCGGCAGTGACGCCGGGCGAGCCGGGGATGCCGAGGGTCGCGGCGCCGGAGCCGGCGGCGACGAGCAGCGAGTCGACATGGCCGTGATAGCAGCCGGCGAACTTCAGGATCTTGTCGCGGCCGGTGATGCCGCGGGCGAGGCGCAGCACCGACATGGTCGCCTCGGTGCCGGAGTTGACCAGGCGCACCTGCTCCACCGGCGTCCGTCCGATGATCTCTGCAGCGAGCTCGACCTCGAGCTCGGTGGGCGCGCCGAACGACGTGCCACCCGAGGCGATGCGACCCACCTCGGCCAGGACCTTGGGGTGGGCGTGGCCGAGCAGCATCGGCCCCCACGAGCACACGAGATCGACATATTGGTTGCCGTCGGCGTCATAGACATGGGGCCCGGAGGCCCGGGCCATGAACCTCGGCGTGCCCCCCACCGCGCGAAACCCGCGCACCGGTGAATTCACTCCACCGGGAATCACTGTCTGGGCACGCGAGAACAACTCCGCCGAACGATCCGTCTGCACGCAGTGGAGTGTACGTCCTCGGTCCGACAAGGGCGGCGGACAGCCACGGCGCGGCTCGACACGCTGATTAGGCTGTCCCCATGGTGCTGCACGGCTATTCGACCCTGCTCGAGGAAGTCCCCCTGCCGGGGGCCACGGCCCGGCGCCTGGTGACCCCAGAGGGTCTCCGCAACGACGACCTGGGCCAACGGCTCGCCGACCTGCGCGATCGGGTCGAGGAGGAGGGCGATCAGTCGCCGGTTGTCGGTGGTGTGCTCGACCATCTGCGGCATGTGCAGTGGCACTACACGGTGGAGGTCTCCGACCCGGCACAGTGTCATGACTGGGCCGAGGAATCTCAGGTCCTGCTCGAGAATGAGTCCGGTGCCATCCTCGATCCCGATGGTCGGGTGATCATCGGCGAGGGCACGAACGGCTCGGGTCGCGTACCCCTGCAGGACGATGCCGTCGAACGCGCCGCCCGCGTCCGACGGGACCTCGCTGCCCGCGACATCATTGTTCCCGACGGTGCGCTGCCGGTGCGCAGCCCCCAGGAGGTACGCCTCAGGCGTCCCGACCTCGTCGGTCGCCGGGCCGTGGCACTGGTGTTCACCGCCGACTTCGCCATCTCGATCCTCGAAGGCCAACCACTCAAGTGGAAGGCCATGTCCGGGGTCTTCCCCCTGTCGTTCGGGGACCGGACCCCGATCGAGCTGGAGCTGTTCGAGACCGAGGACGAGCGCCTCGCCCAGCGCCTGAAGTGGGGCTATGAGGCCGCGGCCGCCCTGCTGGCGATGTGTGGCCGCGTGAACCTGGTCTTTCCCACCGACTTCGCCGATCAGGGGCAGGTGTGGAACTCCTCGGTGGGTGTCGAGGAACCGGCGCTGTTGCCGTCACTCGAACTGCTTCCCAAAGAGGAGATCTGTGAGGCCTGGGAGCGGGCCCGGGCGCTGCATCACGCCATGACGCTGCGGACACCCGGCGTCCGCTCCCCCGGCGGTGTCGACCCCCAGATCGTCCGCCAGCGCTATCGCGCCCTCGAGTGGCTCACCGGCAGCGAGGCCTGGGACGACGTCAGCATCGACGTGCCGGTCTGGGCCTGATCAGGCCGGCATGTTCGACGCGTCGACCTGCTGGGCGAGATAGTTCTCGACCCCCACGAGCCTGATCGCATCGAGCTGGGCCTCGAACCAGTCGGCGTGCTCTTCCTCGTCCAGGGCCATGCGCTCGAACAGCTCGGCGGTGGCGTGGTCGCCCAGCTCGCGGCATTCGTTGGCGGACTCGTTGAACTGCTTCGACGCCGCATACTCCGAATCACGGCCGAGCTCAAGCATTTCCTTGGGTTCCTCACCCACGGCCAGCGGGTTGAGCTTCTGGAGGTTGGGGTGACCCTCGAAGAAGAGGATGCGCTTGACGAGCTCGTCGGCATCCTTCATTTCGCCGATCGAGAGGTCGTAGTAGACCTTCCCGAGCTTCGGGAGCCCCCAGTTGTCCAGAACTCGCGCCGTCAGGAAATAGGAGTTGATGACTGTGAGTTCGAAGGTCAGAGCGGCGTTAAGCAGCTCGACAACACGAGCACTGCGGGGCTTCATAGGTGTCCTCTCGATCGGTCGGTGCTGTCCCAGCGTACTGAGCCAGCAAGGCAACGATCGACGGCACACAGTTGCCGCATTGGCTTCCGGCTCCGGTGGCGAGTCCGATCGCGCCCGGGCAAGCGGCACCATTACCGATTGCCTTGCGGATCTGTCGGTCACTCACCACTTCGCAGTGACACACGATCATGTAGCTAAGGCTACCCTTACCCAGCTGCGGATGGAACCCTTCCCCGAAACCTCCCCGTGACCTTGGTCACAGTCAGGAGGTCGCGGAGCGGCGGGCATGTTCGAGCGCCCAGTAGGTCAGGATCGAGTCGGCCCCTGCCCGCCGGATGGAGGTCAACGTCTCGTCGATGGCCCCGTCGCGGTCGATCCAGCCGTTGGCGGCGGCCGCCTCGACCATGGCGTACTCCCCCGAGATGTTGTAGGCCGCGATCGGCACATCACAGATCTCGCGGGCGGCGGCAATGACATCGAGATAGGCCAGCGCGGGCTTCACCATGATGATGTCGGCCCCCTCCTCGACATCCAGACGGATCTCCCGCAGGGCATCGCGCACGTTGCGGTTGTCCTGCTGATAGGTCCGGCGGTCACCCTGCAGCGAGGAGTTCACGGCCTCGCGGAAGGGGCCATAGAACGCGGAGGCATATTTCGCCGCGTACGCCAGGATCACGGTGTCGTGATGCCCCGCCCGATCCAGCGCGGACCGGATCACGCCGACCTGGCCGTCCATCATGCCGCTGGGACCCACGACATGAGCGCCTGCCTCAGCATGCAGCACCGCCATCTCGCCATAGATCTCGAGCGTGGCGTCGTTGTCGACAAGCCCCGATTCCGTGAGTACGCCGCAGTGGCCGTGATCGGTGAACTCATCGAGACACACGTCGGACATGACGAGGCACTCGTCACCGACCTCGGAGCGCACCTCGCGCAGGGCCGTGGTCAGGACACCGTCCTCCGCCAGCGCCTGGCTGCCGGTCGCGTCCTTGGTCTCGGGCAGGCCGAAGACCATGACGCCGGCCAGCCCGGCCCCGGCCGCCTCGGCAGCGGTGCGCTTCAACGAGTCCAGCGTGTGCTGCACGACCCCGGGCATGCTGGCGATCGGCTTGGGCTCGGTGAAGCCCTCCCCGACGAACACCGGCAGGATGAGCCGCCGGGCCTCGACGGAGGTCTCGGCGACCATGTCCCGCAGGGCCGGGAGTGCGCGCAGGCGCCGCGGGCGTACGCCCGGGAAACCCGTCACGAGCGCCGGCGCCCGTTGGCGCGCTTGGTCTGGGACGGCTTGATGACCTTCTCCCCCGCCGCGACCAGGGCATCGCGACGCTCGGCCGCGAACGTGGCCAGCGCATCGGCGAGCTCGAGCGCACCGGGATTGGGCGCCATCACGTCGACGCGCAGGCCGTGCTCCTCGCACGTGCGGGCCGTCGCCGGGCCGATGACGGCGATCACGGTCGTGGCATGGGGCTTGCCCGCGATGCCGACGAGGTTGCGCACGGTCGAGGACGACGTGAAGACCACCGCATCGAACTGGCCGGTCTTGATCGCCTCACGGGTCGGTGCGGGCGGCGGGGCGGCCCGGACGGTCCGATAGGCGGTGACGTCCTCGACGACCCAGCCCAGCTTCGCCAGCCCGGCCGAGAGGGTCTCGGTGGCGATATCGGCGCGGGGCAGGAAGACCCGGTTGATCGGGTCGAGCACGTCGTCATAGGGCGGCCATTCGGCGGCCAACCCGGCGGCAGACTGCTCCCCCGACGGCACGAGGTCGGGCTCGATGCCCCAGTCGCGCAGCGCACCGGCGGTGACCCGGCCGACGGCCGCGACCTTGAGGCCGGACAGCGCGCGGGCATCCAGGCCATAGTCCTCGAGCTTCTCGCGGACGGCCTTGACGGCGTTGACCGAGGTGAACGCGACCCACTCGAAGCGACCCTCGACCAGACCCCGGATGGCCTTGTCCATCTGCTGCGGGCTGCGGGGCGGCTCGACCGAGATGGTCGGCACCTCCTCCGACGTGGCGCCATAGGTCCGCAGTCGGTTGGTCATCGGGCCGGCCTGGTCCTTGGTGCGTGGCACGAGGACGCGCCAGCCGAAGAGAGGCTTCGTCTCATACCACGACAGATCGTCGCGCTGCTCGACCGCGGGACCGACCATCAGGTGGACCGGCTCCTCGGGATCGATGTCGCGATCGGCCTCGTGGGCGGTGACCACGTCGGCGAGCTGACCGAGTGGACCGGTGAGTGTGTCCTGCTCGATCGAGCCACCGAAATAGGTGACCAGTCCCGGTTCCTCATCGGGACGGCCCGACGCGCGAGCGGCTTCGATCGCGTCGACCAGCAGTCCGGCCCGGGTGGAGATGACGAGCGTGCCCTGGGTCGCCCACTGGGCAGCCTGGCTCTTCACGACCCGGTCGGGTGCCGACACGAAGTGGAGGCCACCGGCGTTGTTCAGCGAGATGCCGGCGTACTCCGGAACCGCCGTCAGGTGGGACACCCCCGGGATGACCTCGAAATCGACCCCACCACGCACACAAGCCGCGGCCTCGTCGGCCACCGCCGAATCCATGAACGGGTCACCGGACACGAGCCGCACGACGCGGCCGCCCTCACCGGCGTAGCGCAGCACCTGCTTGGCCCGCTGCGATGGCGGCAGCATCTTGCCGGACGGCTGGACGGGGAGCACGTGGATCTCCACGCCCTCACCCACGGACACGGCGGGATGATCGAACATGGCGCGCAGATGTTCACGGTCGAGGATGACGGCGCTGGCCTCGGCGATGGCGGCCACCGCACCCAGCGTCAACAGATCGGGGTCTCCGGGACCGGTGCCCACGAAAATCACCCGGCTGCGGGCGGCGGGGGCATGCGGTGCGGTCAGCGTTCCGGCGGGCTGCGGAATACCGGGTGAGCTCACGTGATCACTCGCGTTCTTGGCCGCGTGGCCGGCTCACGCCGGGCCACTGGTTTTATCGTCATCGATGCGCACGAGCGCCGCCCGGGCCAACCGCGCACCCAGTTCGGCTGCCGTTTCCGCATCGGATGTCCCTTGAATACCCAACAGGGCATCTGATGAACCATCCGAATCGGACGTGCTACCAAAGGTTTTCCCAATAACCGCGGAAAGTGTCAAATCGATCCCATTATCATGCTCAGATTTGACACTCGCGAGCACCCCCACGGGCGCCAGACAGCCGGCTTCGAGTTCCCGCAGGAACGCCCGCTCCGCGGTGACGCGGGCCCTGGTCGGGGCGTGGTCCAGGCGCGCGACCAGGTCGCGTACGCCAGGGCGCGCCGGCTCGGCGATCTCCACAGCAAGGGCGCCCTGGGCGGCTGCGGGGAGCATCACGTCGGGCAGCAGGGCCTCATGGATCGGCAGGTTGGGCAGGACATCGAACCCGAGCCGTCGCAATCCCGCAGCAGCGAGCAGCGTCGCCGAGATCTCCCCGGAGCGGACGAGGCCGAGGCGGGTCTCGACATTGCCCCGGATCGGCCGGAATTCGATGTCGATGCCGCGAGCGGCGGCGTACGCAGCCAGCTGCACCTGCCGCCGGGGCGAGCCGGTGCCGATCACCATGCCGTCGGTGAGTTGGGCCAGCCGGCAGCCGACGAGCACATCGCTCGGGTCCTCGCGTTCGGGCACGGCGGCGATCTCGAGCCCGGGCAGGGGGGCCGTGGGCAGGTCCTTCATGGAGTGGACAGCCACATCGATCCGGCCGTCGGCCAGGGCCTCGCGCACGGCCATCGCGAAGACACCCGTGCCACCGATCTCGGTCAGGTGGCGGCGGTCGGTGTCACCCTGGGTGTCGATGCCGATGATCTCGCACTCGGCTCCGAGCCCGACCAGCCAATGGCGCACCCATTCGGCCTGCGCCACCGCCAGCGGGGAACGGCGCGCGCCGATCCTGATGACCGTCATCGGGCCACCTGGCTCACTGAATCGATCGTGGTGGTCTCGAGTGCGAAGAGCTCCCGCAGCGCGGCGGCGTAGTCGGGCGAGTCGGGCATCGAGGCGAGCTGCTTGACCCGCACGGTCGGCTGATGGAGCAGCTTCTCCACGACCCGGCGCACGGTCTGTTCGACCTCCGCGCGCTCCTTGTCGCCCAGGTCGGGCAAGCGGCTGTCGAGTCGGGACAGTTCGGCGGTCATGACCTCCTGGGCCATGGATCGCAGGGCGACGACGGTCGGCGCGACAGCGGCAGCGCGGCGCAATCCGAGGAAGTCGCGCACCTCCTCCGACACCAGGGTCTCGGCTTCGGCGATCTCGGACGCGCCGGCTCCGAGAGCCGTGGGCGCGGGTGCCTCGCCCGGCACCACCGGGAACCCGGACGCGGCGCTCTGCGCCGCCTCAGCCAGGGAGTCCAGGTTGACCAGCACGACATCGGTGAGAGCGGCGACATCGGGCGACACGTCGGCGGGCAACGCAAGGTCGATCACCCCGCGCACCTCGGTGTCGCGGAAGTCGATCGCCGACAGTTCGATGCCCCGGGCACCGGTGCAGGTGATCACGACGTCGGCCTCGGCGAGGGCTGCGGGCAGTTCCTCCAGCGGACGGGCGCTGCCACCGACTGCGGCCGCCAGACGCTCCGCCTTGTCCCGGGTGCGGTTGACCAGCGTCACCCGCGCCCCGATCCCGGCGACGGTGTGGGCCGCCAGGCTTGCCATCGACCCCGCCCCGACGACCAGGACGCGCTGGCCCTCGAGCCCGATGCCGTGCTCGGCGAGCTGGTCGACGGCCGCCGTGACGAGTGAGCGCCCCGCGGTGCCCGCCGCCGTCTCGGTCTGGACGCGCTTGGCGACGCGCAGCGATTGCTGGAACAAAGAATTGAGCGTGGTTCCGACCGTGCCCTCGAACTGGGCGTGATTGAGCGCGTGGCGCACCTGGCCGAGGATCTGGTGTTCGCCTGCAACCATCGAGTCGAGTCCCGAGGTCACCTGGAAACAGTGGCTGACAGCCGCCTCGTCATAGAAGACGGCGCAGCTGTCCTGGAGCGTGTCGACACCGATGCCGGTGATGGCCTCGACGGTCTGGGTGAGTGCGGCCAGTCCACCGTGGAAACGGGACACCGCGGCGTACACCTCGGTCCGGTTGCAGGTCGACAACACCACTGCCTCATCGACATGTTCGGACGCGACGAGCGCTCCCAGCATCTTGGTCGTCGAATCCTCCCCCAGGGTGAGTCTGGACAGCAGGTCCATGGGTGCGGTCTTGTGGGACACGCTCACGACCAGGATGCTCACGAGATCTGCCGATCCCTTTCGTCTGCGGGCGCGCGCCCGGCTGCTCGGTTTCAGGCAGGGGTAGGCCCGGGTGGATCTAGTCTCCGGCCTCGGAAACCAGCCCCGTGATCCCGTCCGCCAGCGACATCTGCCGATGGTACGCCAAGATCTGGAGTTCCGAACCCAGGTCGACCCTCCGGACGGTAACCGACGGGGGCAAACGCAGGCCAACCGTGGCGAAACTCAACAGACAGCCCACGCCGGCGCCGACCAGTCGATCCGCCACTTCCTGAGCCGCCGCGGCCGGGGTCGCGATGACGCCGATCGTCGCGGCGGGATCGTCGAGAACGCTCTCCAGATCCTCGAGCGCGTGGATGGAATGTCCCTCGACCTGCGTGCCGACCAGGCGCGGATCGGCGTCGAACAACGCGGTGACACGGAACCCCCGCGACGAGAAGCCGTAGTGGTTGACCAGTGCACGGCCCAGGTTTCCGACGCCGACGATGATGACCGGCCAGTGTTCGGGCGACCCGATGTGCTGGTCGAGCTGGAACCGCAGGTAGGCCACGTCATAACCCACTCCACGCGTGCCATAGGAGCCGAGATGTGACAGGTCCTTGCGGAGCTGGGCCGGGTTCACCCCCGCGGCCTCGGCGAGCCCACCCGAGGAGATGGTGGTGGCCCCTTCGGCGTGGAGGGCGTTGAGCGCCCCGAGATAGATCGCGAGCCGGGCCACGGTCGCATCCGGCAGTCCGGGCCTGGGCACCCGCGGAGTTTCCGAATCCATGCCGACCGCCCCCTCTCGCAGCGCCACCCTAGTCCGCTTGTGAACGATGGCACAAGCAAGGTCGAATGGGCTCCCGGAGTGTGAATCAGCCAGTCAGCGCGGCGCGCAGGCGCTCCTCATCGATACGCCAGAAGTCGAACCGACGACCGTCGACGAACGTCACGGGCACCTGGTCGGTGTATTCCTCCCGCAGTTCCTCGTTGCCGGGCACGTCGATGTCGACCTCCCCCAGGCCGACCGCCAGATCGGCACAGACCTGGCGTACGACCTCGAGAACCTGGTCGCAGAGATGGCAGCCCTGGCGGGTCAGCACCGTGACCCGGGGATCGGCGCCGATGTGGGGAGTGGTGGTCACAGGTCGTCCTCGTCGGTTCGGTCGAGCAGATCACGCAGGAGCGTCTTGCGGATCTTGCCACTCGGCGAGCGGGGCATCGCCTTGATGACCAGGAGTTCGGACGGCCGTTTGTAGCGCGCGAGTCTTGACGCCGCGAAGGCCAGCACGGCCGGGGACGAGACCGAATCGCCGGTGACGAATGCGACCACGCGCTCCCCGGTCTGCTCATCGGGCTGGCCGACCACGGCAGCCGACTCCACATCGGGGTGCTCTTCCAGCACTTCCTCGATCTCGGCGGGATAGACGTTGAACCCCGACACGATGATGACCTCGCGCGAGCGGTCGATGAGGAAGAGGTCCTCCCCCGCCTGATAGCCGATGTCGCCCGTGGCGAACCAGCCCTCGGCATCGGGGCCCTCCGCCCCGTCCGGCCAATATCCCGAGAACAGGTTGTTGCCGCGGATCCATACCTCCCCCGGCTCGATCGGGTCGGAGCCGTCACCGATGCGGATCTCGACACCCGGGAGTGGTATGCCCACGTGATTGGGCCCCTGCCATTCGGCACCCACTGTCGTCGCGACGCCGGGGCCAGCCTCGGTGAGCCCATAGCCCTGCTGCACCGGAATCCCGGTGAGTCGCTGCCAGTGCATCGCCAGCGCGCCCGGGAGGGGCGCAGCACCACTCGTGACCAGCTCGACCGATCCGCAGGCGGACTCGATGTCGGGGGCGAGTGTCAGGCGATAGAGCGCCGATGGGGTGAGCGGGAGATGGGTCACCCGCTCCGCCTGCAGAACTGCCGGCAGGTCGTCCCGCAGTCCCTCCACGAGCACGACCGTCGAGCCCGCATGCAGCGCCGCCCCCAGCACGGCGTTGAGCCCGAAGACATGGAACAGCGGCAGGCAGCACAGGACCATCGCTCCCGGCCGCGTGATGCCATGCGTCCACGACGACTCGCAGTGGGCCAGCAGCGCGCGATGGCTCAGCATCGCGCCTCGCGGCTGGCCCGACGTCCCCGACGTATAGACGATGGCCGCAATCGCCTCCCCATCCTGCGGGGAGATGACCTCGATCTCGCTCCGGGCGCGGTCGAGGGCTGCAAGCCCGACTCTGCGTACGCCCTCCAGCTCGCGCTCACCATTGCTCAGCACGAACACCGCACCACTGTGGCGATGGACGCGGATCAGTTCTTCGTCGGTGAGGCCCGGGTTGATGGGCACGGCGATGACTCCGGCGCGCAGCGCGCCGAACCAGGCACATACCGCTTCGAGCGTATGGTCCGCCTCGATCAGCACCCGCTGCCCCGCGACGGCACCCTGCTCGGCGAGCGCGCGGGCGGCCGTGGTCACGCGGTCGTCGAGCTCGGCCCACGAGAGAGTACGCCGGGTCTCGCTCACCTCGACCAGAGCCGTTGCATGCGGTTGTTCAGCGGCGTGGAGGCGAATCGCGTCGGCGAGGTTCGGCACCGCCAGCGCTGGGGGTGCGGGGCGTCGTTCGGACATGCGCCGAGTCTGGCACGCGGGAATTCTGGCCCGGTCCCCGCCCCCGGTACGCTGGCGCGATGACTTCGACCGCGGTCTTCTTCGACCTGGACAACACGCTGCTGCGTGGCACGTCGTTGATCCAGCTCGGACGCGGCCTCCACGCCCGTGGCTACCTTTCGGCCCGGACCATGATGCGTGCGGCCTGGCTCGAGGCGTGGTATCGCGCGACCGGTGCCGAACATGCCGGCCACACGATCGAGGCCCGCGACACGGTGTTGTCCCTGATCGCCGGGCGCGATGTCGAGGAGTTCAGCCGCCACTGCGCCGAGATCTTCGCCGAGCGGATCGTGGGACGGTTCTGCGCCGAAGCGGTGGGCCTGTCCCAGGATCACCTGACCGCCGGGCACGACGTCTGGCTCGTCACGGCGTCGCCGGTGGAGATCGCCGAATTGTGCGCGGAGCATCTGGGGTTCACCGGCGGGCTCGGCACGGTCGCGGAACGTGCGGACGGGGCCTACACCGGGCGACTGCACAACGGTTTGCTCCACGGTCCCGCGAAGGCGGTCGCCGTGCAGGGGCTGGCCGATGACCACGGTTATGACCTCACGCAGTCGTACGCCTATTCCGACTCTGTCAACGACCTGCCCATGCTCGAACTGGTCGGCGAACCGAACGCGGTGAACCCCGATTCGCGCCTGCGTGACCATGCGCGCCGCCATGACTGGCTCATCCACGACTTCCACGACGGTGGCAACAAGGTGCGCCGCCGGGTGACCCGGAGCGTGGTCGCGGGGGCAACCATCGCGCTCGCGGCCCGGGCGATCGTCCGCCGCGGCTGAGCGGATGGGACGGACGGCGCTGGCAATCACCACGGCGGGTTTTGTGGTTCTCCTGTTGTGGCAGGGGCTGACCCTCCCCGAGGCCGTGCCGGGCCATGTCGGGCCCGGCGGCGAGGTCACCCGCTGGAGCACCCGCGTCGCCCATCTCGTCACCGGAGGAATCACCGGGGCCACGACTGCACTGATCTTCTGGGCCGGGCCCGGGCTCGTCGGGAAATTGCCCCGGGAGTTCGTGAACCTGCCCCACAAGGACTATTGGTTCGCGCCCGAGAACGAGGCCCGGGCCGTCCGGATGCTCACCAACGACCTGGCCTGGGTCGGGGCCGCCACGATGTCCCTGCTCACCTGGGCCTTCTGGGAAGTCGGCCAGATCGCGCGGGGCGAGCAGACCTCGCCGCTGTGGGCCGGAGTCGTCATCGGGGCCTATCTGGTCGGCGTCATCGCCTGGGCCGTCTGGATCAACGTCGGGCCACGCTGGAAGCCGCCGACCGGGGCCGTGCGCGGGGCATAGTCGGCGGGGGAGTTCGTCGGCACTGCCGCGTACGCCTCCGCTCGCGTTCCGGGACGACCACGGCCTGGAGTCGGCCTCGCTTCCCTGACCCCGCGGCCTTCGACTGGACCTACTCCTCCGTATTGGGTCGCCCTCGACACGCCGGCACCGGGAGTGACACGTGGCGGATGGCACGACTTCGCCTCCGACACCGCGCGCCACCTATGAACTCGTGCCATTTGGCACGTCGAGCAGCGAGGGCGGGCGAGTCGCGCCGGTCGGACAAGGCTCTCCCTTGCCCTGGCGTACGCGCATGCGGACAGGCCTGCCTGGGCCCTATGTCCTCCGGAGCACCGAAGGGCCCAAGAATCAGAAGAACACGCCGGGCCGCTCATCCAGGAGGCGATAGAGGCTGTTCTGGATGGTGATGCGGACCTGATCGGTGATCTGGAGCGCGGTGCCGGGATCATCGGCCGCTCCCGGCGGCAGCTCATCGGTGGTGATGGCCTCACCGAATTCGATGATCCACTTCGACGGCAGCGGGATGAGCCCGAGCACGCCCAGCCACGGGAACAGCGGTGTGATGGGGAAATAGGGAAACCCGAGCGTCTTCGCAAGTGACGACGCGTTGGAGATCATCGGATAGATCTCCTCCGACCCCACGATCGAGACCGGCACGATCGGCACCTGGGACCGCACGGCCGTGGCCACGAAGCCACCCCGACCGAACCGCTGCAACCGATAACGGTCCGAATACCGCTTGCCGAGACCCTTGAACCCCTCCGGGAAGACCGAGACGAGCTGGTCGCCGGCCAGCAGTCGCGCCGCGTCCTCTGGGCATGCGACTGTGGCACCGATCCGCCGCGCAAAGTCATGGGAATAGGGCGTGGTGAAGACGAGGTCGGCTCCGAGCATCCGGGTGTGCCGCCCGGTCGCATCGAACACGGCGGCATGCAGGATCATCGCATCCAGCGGCAGGGTGCCGGCGTGGTTGGCGACGAGCAGAGCGCTGCCGTCCGTGGGCAGATTCTCGAGCCCGCGCAGTTCGAGGCGGAACCATTTCTCGGCGAGCAGCCGCATCACGGGGAGGAACAGTCGCTCGGTGAACTCCGGATCGAACCCGAACTCGTCGACCACGTAATCGCCGGCGAGCCGCGCCTTGGCGTACGCGACCAGTTCCTCGACCGAACCCTGCCACTGGACGCCGAGCCGCTTGCCGAGCGCGATCACCGCAGCCACGGGGTCGGCGAGGATTTCGCCGAACCTGTCGCCGGGCATCTCCTTCAGGCGGTCGACGAGCACGCCGCCGGCGCGGATCAAGTCGTCGAGCGCTGCCATGGCCTCGGGGCCGAGCAGGCTCGACTCGTCGTCACTCATGTGGGCACTCGCTCCGGATGGGGGCGGCGAACCGCCGGCGGTTTGGGCAGGACCCGGGTCATCTGATGGACGAACCGGTCGATCACCTCGGCGCTGAGCAGACCTGGTGCGCCGAAGGCCGCGAACTCCTCCACGGCCCGACGCGAAGAATAGTGGGGGGCGAAGCCAGTCGCCGAGTCGAAGCGTGCGGTGTCCAGCAGGCGGCCCCAGGTCACGCCTCGCACCTGTTCACTCGTATAGGGGATCACCCGCGCGCGGCGACCGAGGCCCAGCAGGCCCGGAGTCCCGGGCCACAACGGCACCGCAGGACGCCCCAGCATCCGCAGGACCTGATTCAGACAGACCGTGTCGGGGGCACCGACATTGAAGGTGCCGGGAAGGTCGCGATCCACCGCCAGGCCCAGGGCCGTGACGGCATCGGCCGGGTGCAGGAATTGCAGGCGCGCATTGAAACCGATCGGCCTCGGCACGACCGGCATGGCCAACCAGCGGGCCAGCGGGCTGTCGGTGCCGCCCCCGATCAGGTTGGCAAGGCGGAGCGTCGTGACAACGACATCGGGGCGCCGGTCGCCGAGCCCGGAAATGAACGACTCCATCTCGCGCGCGGCCCGGGCCGACCCGGATCGGGGTGGCCGGCGCGGTGCGGTGTCCTCGGCATAGCGTGCCGGGTCGAGGGGTGACGAACCATAGACCTGACCGGTGCTGCGGAGGACTACCTTGCGTACGCCCGGCGACTGCTGGCACGCAGCCACCAGCTGCATGGTGCCGAGGATGTTCGCATCCTTCGCCGCAGCGGCAGAAGGCACACCGTCGTCGTCGAGCAGGCCGCAATGCACGACCGTGTCGATCCGATAGCGATCGAGGATGCCGACCAGGGCAGGACTGCGCAGGTCGGCGCGCACGAACGAAACCCCGGCGAGTTCGCGCCGAGGTGGGGTCAGGTCAAGACCGACCACCTCGTGGCGTCCGGCAAGTGATCGGGCCAGACGCGCGCCCAAGTCACGCGACACCCCGGTGATGAGGACGACGCGCGACATGGGCCGAGGGATTACTTGCCAGCCTTGCGACGCTGGATGCGCGTCCGCTTCAGGAGCTTGCGGTGCTTCTTCTTCGCCATGCGCTTGCGTCGCTTCTTGATGACCGAACCCACAGGTGGTGCCTCTCGGGAGAAAGATGAATGCTGGCGCTACGCCAGCCAAGCACTGCAGTCTAGTCCCGATCGCGGCGCGGAGCCAAACCAGCCCGGACCGGACACACCGTCAGCCGACGTCGAAGAAGGATCCGCGCAGATAGTCGTTGACGGCTTTCTCGGGCACGCGGAAGCTGCGACCGAACCGCACCGCTTCAAGGTCGCCGGCATGGATCAGGCGATAGACGGACATCTTCGACACCCGCATGATGGCGGCCACCTCCGCCACAGTCAGAAACTTGACGTTCGCCAGTCCGTCGACGGACGCCAGGTTTGGGCGTTCATCCTTGTCATCACCGCTCATGCCAACCGCACCGTCCCTCGAGAATTTCGACACAACAACCCGCCCACGGCGTGTCGCCCGAGCTGAGAGTGACAGTAGTGCTAAAAGGGGCGCGAAGAAAGCCCCGCGTCGGTTCCGGTGGCTTTCTTCTCAAGAAGTCAGAAGTCCGGGTCGAGACCGAACTCCGGGAAAGCCGCGCGACGGGTCGCGATGATCGCCTGATCGAGGCGTGAGGACGGGTTGTAGCCCCAACTGACCGGCTCGAAGTCGATGTCGCCTCCATCGCCCATCGTGGCCGGCGCGCCGGGGCCGACCAGCTCGCGCCATTCCTTCGGGGTCGGGGTGTCGAGCGGGATGGGTACGCCCGCCAGGACCGCGAGCAGGTGAGCCCAGGCGCGCGGGACCACTGTGTCGAGGGCATAGCCGCCACCACCGGTGACCACCCACTTGTCGTTGCAGTATTTCTGGGCGACGTCGGCGACCATCAGATAGGACGCCCGCTGGCCGTCGATCGAGAGATCGAGATCCGTCAGCGGATCGTCGGCATGGGCATCGCAGCCGTGCTGGCTGATCAGGACGTCGGGCCGGAACTCAGCCAGCACCGGCGGCACGATCGCATCGAACGCCCGCAGCCAGCCGAGGTTGTCGAGCCCGGGCGGCAGGGCGACGTTGACCGCGCTCCCCAGAGCTCCCCTGCCACCGACCTCGGTCGCGAAGCCCGTGCCCGGGAACAGGTGGATCGGCGACTCATGGAGGCTGATGGTCAGGACGTCGGGATCGTCATAGAAGATGCTCTGCACCCCGTCGCCGTGGTGGGCATCGATGTCGAGATAGGCGATGCGTTTCGCGCCCTGCTGCTGGAGCCACTTGATCGCCACCGCGCAGTCGTTGTAGACGCAGAAGCCCGATGTGAGCGCCGGCATCGCGTGATGGAGGCCGCCGGACATGTTGGCCGCACGGTTGGTCTCGCCCTCCCAGACCGTGCGCGCCGCCTCCGTGGTCGCGGCGCACACGCGGGAAGCCGTTTCGTGCATGCCGGGGACGACTGGATTGTCCTGGGTGCCGAGGCCGAACTGGGGCTGTGCCGTCTCCGATTTCACTGCGTCGATGTAGGCATCGGTGTGCACGAGGCGTACCAGCTCGTCATCAGGTTCGGGAGCGGGAATCACATCGAGTTCGTCGAGCACGCCCAACTGGCGCGCCAGCTCGATCGCCATGCGGACGCGCCCGGGCCCCATCGGATGAGCTTCCCCGAAGTCATATCGGGTGAGCTCATCGGAGTGCACGAGTCGGGCGCGCATCGAACCTCCATTGGTTGCCTGCAGGGAAGACCTTACTTCGTGGGGAACACTCCGGTGTGCAGCATCCGGTTCTGGGGCTCC
>CAZEVN010000042.1:0-26226 GCA_964515145.1 uncultured Enemella sp. | reverse complement strand
ACCGCAGGTCGCGGTCGACCGCCTCGACCAGCGGCATGTTGTGGATGCTGATGACACCGAACGCGACCTCGACCCCGGCCGCACGCATGGCGTCGACGAGGACATCGCCACCCGTTCGAGGGTCTGGTGTCAGCTCGGATGCCGGGATGTCGTGGGCCTCGGTCGTGGTCGGCTTGCGGCTCGCGGCCTTCTTGCCCATGGGAAGCTCCTTTGTCGACAGATCTCCACGCTACGGGACCTGTCGAAAGTGTGGCTGAGGGGGCACGTCTCAGGAGGCCCGCAGGAATCGGAGATAGAACGCACCGAACACGAGCACCAGCCCGACATTCACCAACAGCCGGAGCCAGCCATGGCCCCGGAAGAAGAAGACATCCACGCCGACGATGACGCTCACCATCACCAGGGCATAAATCAGATGAATGACGAGGGATTGCTTGACCATGGCACACCTCGGACCTGGCGGCCGGACGCTCGGCCACCTCCCTCCACGATAGAAACAGTCCCTGTGTGGGGGCTGTGAATGCCGGTGTCAGATCTCCAGCAGCCCCCGGATGTCATCGGCGCTGAGCGGCGCGGCCATATCGGACGCCTGCCCGACCACGGCGTCGAACAGGTGCCGCTTCTTCTCCTGCAGCGCGACAACGCTCTCCTCGATGGTGTCGGCGGACACGAGGCGATAGACGTTGACGGGCTTGTCCTGACCGATGCGGTGGGTGCGGTCGATGGCCTGGGTCTCGGCCGCCGGGTTCCACCACGGGTCGAGGATGAAGACATAGTCGGCCTCGGTGAGCGTGAGACCGAATCCGCCGGCCTTGAGCGAGATCAGGAACGCATCGGCATCGCCCTCGCGGAACGCCTTGATGCGTTCGGCGCGGTCCCGGGTGCGTCCGTCGAGATATTCGGTCGTGATCCCCTCCTCGGCCAGGCGCGTTCGCACCAGGCCCAGGAAACCGGTGAACTGACTGAACACCAGCGCCCGATGGCCCTCGGCCGTGACCTCGGACAGCAGCTCCACCAAGATGTCGATCTTGGCCGACTGGACGGGATAGTCCTGATTGATCAGCACCGGCGCCAGGCTGAGCTGACGCAGCAAGGTCAGCGAGCGCAGGATCGTGATGCGGTTGCGGCGCATATCGCCGACGAGCCCGAGGACCTTCTGTCGTTCGCGTGCGAGGTGCTTGTCATAGAGCCGGCGATGCGCCGGAGCGAGCGTGACCGGGACGATCTGTTCCTGTTTTTCGGGCAGCTCGGTCGCGACGGCCGATTTGGTACGCCGCAGAATGAGCGGCCTGATGCGTCGATGGAGCCGCGCCAACGTGTCAGCATCGCCGTTCTCGATCGGCTTGCGATAGACCTCGGCGAACTTCTTGGGATCGGAGAACAGACCTGGGGCGGTGATCGACAGCAGTGACCACAGGTCCATCAGGTTGTTCTCGAGCGGCGTGCCGGTCAGGGCGATCTTGGTGCGGGCCCGGAGCTTCCGCACAGCTTGATAGGCCTTCGACCCGCTGTTCTTCACGAACTGGGCCTCGTCGAGCAACACCGCCGACCACTCGAGGTCCTGATAGGCCTCGGCCTCCATGCGCAACAACGTGTAGGACGTCAACACCACCTGGGCGTCCCCCACCGACTCGGCCAGCGGCGCGCCCCGGCGCTTCTCGGTCTGACCGATCGTGACGACCCGCAGGTCGGGGGTGAACTTCTCGGCCTCCGCCGACCAGGTGGCGACGACCGAGGTCGGAGCGACCACCAGCAGGGGCGCGTCCAGCTCGCCGCGCTCCTGGGCCGACTGGGCCAGGGCGAGGGCCTGCACCGTCTTGCCGAGGCCCATCTCGTCGGCCAGGATCCCGCCGAGTCGCGTACGCCACAGCAGTCCCAACCACCGCAGGCCCGTGTCCTGATAGGGCCGCAGTTCGGCATTCAGACCCTCGGGCGCCGCGATCGCCGGCAACGACTCGACATCGAGCAGTGCCACGACCGCCTCGCGCCAGGCAGCGGACTGATCCGCCACGACGCCGAGCTCGACCAGCTCCTCCCACAGGCCCGCATGCTCGGGCCGCAGCCGGAACGTGTCGCCCTCGTGGTCGACGATCCCCCGGGCTTCCTCGATCACGGCGCGCAGCTGATCCAGCTCCGGGCGCTCGAGCGAGAACCACGTCCCCGAGTCGAGCACCAGGTGGTCGTCACCCACCGACAATGCTCGGAACAACGCTTCGAACGGCACCCGTTCGTCGCCCACAGTGATCTCGACGCCCAGATTGAACCAGTCGCCGACCTGCGGATCGCTGACCCGCAGGGTGACCGTCGGCGCCTCCTCGGCCTCGTGGAAGTCCGGCGGTGGTTCATTCAACACGACCTCGACGTCGTCGCGCTCCTGCAACTCCGGCAGCACGCGCCCGACGAAATCGATCAGCTCCCGACCGGTCAGAACCACCGCACCGAGCTGCACCCGACCGCCCGGGCCGGGCGTACGCCAGGGGCCGGGAGGAAGCGATTCCGCAAGCTCCGACTCGGCTGCCTCGTCCCGCAGCGGTGGATCGTCGGCACTGGGCACAGCCGGCAGGTCGTGGGCCCGATCGCCGACCTGATAGCGAAAGCCCCACTCGACCCGGGCATTCCGGACGCCGAACTCGACCCGACACAGCACGGTCGGGGGCTGCAGCTCGGGCAGCACGACGCCTTCGTGGACATGCACATCGAACTTGTCCCGCAACTTCGGCAGAAACCCGCTCGCAAACAGCGCCACATCGCTCTCGGGCACCTCGACAGCACCCTCACCGGTGAACAGCTCGTGTTCGGCTTCATCGAGCGCGCGGGTGAAACCACCGATCAGCAGCCGGCCGTCCTCCTCGACCACCGCACCGTGGGCAGGTCGACCGACATAGGCCTCGGGCGGAACCGCCAGCTCGCGGTCGCCCAGCATGATCTTGGTCGCCACGCTGACACCGCCCTGGGCACAACGATCGATCACCACGACCGGCTCGAGCTGCTCGTCGAGAACAGATATCGGCGGCAGCGGACGTCGCTGGGCATCCTCACCCGGCAAGAAGTCGACACCCGACTGCAGCGCCCGCCTGAGCTCGACCCAGCTCCCGGGGGTCAGGTCGGACAGATAGAGCTGGGTAACCCGGGACGAGGCATAGCCATAGGGATCCTGACGTCGGGTCCCGAGCAGCCGGGCCAACGGTTCCCGCTGGGTCGGATCAAGCCGCCCACCGAAACCGAACCGCAGGTCCTCCCACTCCGCGCCGGTCTTCACCCAGTTGTCGCGCGCCCCCCGCTTCAGAGGTCGCAACCAATAGCCGTTCGGCGATCGATTGAACTGCAAACCGAGCGTTTCCCCGCTGCGGCTGCGGGCTGCCCGACCCACCACGGGATCGAGGGTCTGTTGCCACTGCGGCGTACGCGCCTGAGTCATGCCCTGACGCATATGCAGGATCAGGGCCACCGCATGCTTGCAGTCCTGCCGCATCGGGCAACTGCACGAGGCCACGAGCGACTCGATCCCACGCGGCAGGGCCACCGACGTGTAGTAGTTCTGATGACCCGACCCACGCACCTGTGCCGCCACGATTCCCGAGGCCACCGAGACACGGCCCACCCGCGACTGCTGGGCGTAGGTCCGTCCACGCCGGAGCGTTTCCGGATCGAAGTGAGCCAGCAGCCGGGAGTCATCGAGCTCGAGCACCCAGTCGGGATATGTCGTCGCCATCGTCTGGCGATGCTAGTCGACGCAACGGACAGTTTCTGCCGACAGAGATTGAGACCCTGCCCGCTGGACCCTGCCGAGCGCTGTGCGGAGACCGTACGCTGGCGCCCACGTGGACAGCCAAGGAGGGCTCATGACGCAGCAATCGACCACGACGGTGGCCGCACCCGGGCGGACACCGAATCGCTGGCTGATCCTGGCGGGAGGGCTGCTCGTGCAGCTGGTCCTCGGCGCCGTGTATGCATGGAGCACCTTCTCAAAGGCACTGCACGCCGCGCCGTCCTTCGAGCTGACCCACGTGCAGGCCGCCATCCCCTTCGAGTGCGCGATCGGCATGATCTTCATCGGCGCCACCGTCGGCGGCAAGATCCAGGACAAGAGCGGCCCACGCGTGGTCGGCCTGGTCGGCATCGTGCTCTATGCCCTCGGCACCATCATCGCCAGCTTCGCCCGCGATGTCGGTGACCTGTGGCTGCTGGTCGTGGGCTACGGCATCATCGGCGGCTTCGGGCTCGGCCTGGCCTACATCGTCCCGATCGCCCTGCTCCAGAAATGGTTCCCCGACAAGCGCGGCCTGATCACCGGCATCGCCGTCGGCGGCTTCGGCTTCGGCGCAGTCATCGTCTCCCCCGTCGCCCAGGCCCTGATCGGTGGCAATCCCGATTTCGCGGCGACGCCGACCAAGGTCTTCCTCTATCTCGGCATCGCCTATCTGATCGTGGGTCTGCTGGGCGCGTCCACGTTCGTCAATCCGCCGGCCGGCTACACGGTGGCCGGTGCGACCACGAAGGACGAGCCGGTGAAGGCAGGCCCCGCGCGCGACTACACCCAGGGTGAGGCGCTGCGTACGCCGCAGTGGTATCTCCTGACCGCCATCCTCATGATCGCCGTCATCGGCGGCATCTCGCTGGTCTCCCAGGCCGCCTCCACGGCATCGGGCGTCTCGGGGATGAGCGCCGCCCAGGCGGCCATGCTCGTGGGCATCATGGGCCTCTTCAACGGGGGCGGCCGGATGCTGTGGGCGGCCCTGTCCGACAAGATCGGCCGGATGCCGTCGTTCATCGGCATCCTGGTCATCCTCGGTGTCTCGCTGCTGGCGCTGCCGCATGCGACGAGCCCCGTGCTCTTCTATGTGCTCGCTGCGCTGATCTATCTCTGCTACGGCGGCGCGTTCGGCACGATGCCCTCGACCGCCGGCGACTTCTTCGGCCTCAAGAACGCCGGCTCGATCTATGGCCTCATGCTTATCGCCTGGTCGCTCGGCGGCGTCATCGGCCCGCTGCTCAGCTCGGCCCTGATCGGCACCACGCCCGAGGGCAACTATGTGCTCGCCTACAGCACCGTCGGCATCATCGCTCTCGTCGGCGCGATCCTGCCCTTCATCACCAAGCGCCCGAAGAATACGCCCCAGAGCCTGCGGAGCTAGCGCCCCAGGGCGGCGGTCACCTCGGCGTCGGTGGTCTGGGTGAAGTCGTCGTAGTGCCTCCCGACGGCAACGAGCCGTCGCGGCGCCACGACGACC
The DNA here is from genome assembly GCA_964515145.1 of uncultured Enemella sp. Classification (GTDB taxonomy): domain Bacteria; phylum Actinomycetota; class Actinomycetes; order Propionibacteriales; family Propionibacteriaceae; genus Enemella. Next base: position 20,995 of record CAZEVN010000042.1, on the reverse strand, counting down.
ACCAGGTCGTCGGTGCCCAGGTCTGCGGCCCTCAGCTCACGGGGTGCGACAGGCGCTGCGACAAGGACTCGTCGGGCACCGAGTCGGCGTACCACCGCACAGGCGGTCCGCACCGTCGCGCCCGTCGCGATGCCGTCGTCGACGAGGATCGCGACCTGATCCGCGAGATCGACCCGATCGACGGACCGCCACAGCGCGGCGCGGCGTTCCAACTCGCGCTGCTCCTTCTCCACCACCGCCGAGAACTCCTCCTCCGACACGTCATAAAATCGGATGATGTCGGCGTTCTTCACCACGGTGCCCGACTCACCCACCGCGCCCATCGCGAGTTCGGGGTGCGTGGGCAGCCCGACTTTGCGCACCACGACGACATCAAAAGGCAACGCGAGGGAGCGGGCGACTTCGGCGGCAACGGGCACGCCACCGCGGGGCAGTCCCAGCACCACCCCTTCAGCCAGTCCGAGCGACCGAAGCCTGGCTGCCAACTGCCGCCCGGCTTCGGAGCGATCAACGAATTCAGTCATGCTCCATCTTCCCCGAGGCCCTCGCATGCCACGACCCTCGGCGTAGGGTCGAAACATGGCAACCCTTTCGAAGAAGGAACTCAGCCTCATCGATGCCTACTGGAGAGCCGCCAACTATCTCTCCGTCGGCCAGATCTATCTGCTCGACAATCCGCTCCTCGAAAAGCCCCTCACTGCTGACCACGTCAAGCCGCGACTCCTGGGGCACTGGGGCACCACGCCCGGCCTCAACCTGCTCTATGCCCATATGAACCGGGCGATCCGGGCCCGCGATTTGGACGCGATCTATATCACCGGCCCCGGCCACGGCGGCCCCGGACTGGTGGCCAATGCCTATCTCGAGGGCACCTATTCGCAGGTCTATTCCGATATCGGCCACGACACCGACGGACTGCGCCGCCTGTTCCGGCAGTTCTCCTTCCCAGGTGGCATTCCGAGCCATGTCGCACCGGAAACGCCTGGTTCGATCCATGAGGGCGGTGAGCTGGGGTACGCCCTGGTGCACGCGTTCGGCGCCGCCTTCGACAACCCGGACCTGACCGTGCTAGCCGTCGTGGGCGATGGCGAGGCCGAGACGGGACCTTTGGCCGCCTCCTGGCACTCCAACAAGTTCATCGACCCCGCCCGTGACGGTGCGGTGCTCCCCGTGCTCCACCTGAACGGCTACAAGATCGCCAACCCGACCGTCCTGGCCCGCATTCCCGAGGACCAGCTGGCCGACCTGATGCGGGGCTATGGCTATGAGCCCCACTTCGTGAGCGGCGACGATCCGGTCGATGTCCACGAGCAGCTCGCCACCGAGTTGGATGCCTGCCTCGACCGCCTTGCCGAGATCCAGCAGACCGCGCGTACCAACAAGAAGAAGTCCGCCGATGCGCCCGTCTGGCCGATGATCGTCCTGCGTACGCCGAAGGGCTGGACCGGACCCGCCGAGGTCGACGGCGATCAGGTCGAGGGCACCTTCCGCTCCCACCAGGTGCCGCTGTCCGGGACCCGCACCAACGCCGATCACCGCAAGCAACTCAAGAAGTGGTTGAAGAGCTATCGGCCCGAGGAGCTGTTCACCGCCGAGGGTGCCCTCGTCCCCAAACTCGCCGCCCTCGCTCCCGAGGGCGATCGCCGCATGTCGGCCAATCCGGTCGCCAACGGAGGCCAGCTCACGCGTCAACTGCGGATGCCGGACTTCACGGCGTACGCCGTCGACGTGCCCGACCACGGGACCACGTCATCGGAGGCGACCAAGGTCCTGGGCGAATTCCTGCGCGACATCATCAAGGCCAACCCGGACAACTTCCGGCTGTTCGGGCCCGATGAGGTCGCGTCCAATCGCCTGTCGAAGGTATTCGAGGCGACCGACCGAACCTGGAACGCAGAACTGATCGAGGGTGACGACCACCTCGCGCCCGACGGCCGGGTCATGGAAGTCCTGTCCGAGCACCTCTGCCAGGGATGGCTCGAGGGCTATCTGCTGACCGGTCGGCACGGGCTGTTCACCTGTTATGAGGCGTTCATCCACATCATCGACTCGATGCTGAACCAGCATGCGAAATGGCTCAAGACGACCCGCGACATCACCTGGCGGCGGCCGATACCCTCGCTCAACTATCTGCTGACCAGCCATGTCTGGCGTCAGGACCACAACGGGTTCTCCCACCAGGATCCCGGGTTCATCGATCACGTGGTCAACAAGAAGGCCGAGGTGGTGCGCGTCTATCTGCCGCCGGATGCAAACACCCTGTTGTCGGTGACCGACCACTGCCTGCGTACCCGCGACTATGTCAACGTCATCGTCGCCGGCAAGCAGCCCGCGCTGAACTATCTGTCGATGGACGAGGCGATCGCCCACTGTTCCCGAGGCATCGGCATCTGGGACTGGGCCGGCAACACCGAGGGCGAGCCCGACGTGGTGATGGCGTGTGCGGGAGATATCCCGACGCTCGAAACCCTCGCGGCCGTCGAGCTGCTGCGGGAGCACCTGCCGCAGCTCAAGGTGCGCGTGGTCAATGTCGTCGATCTAATGCGTCTGCAGGACGACCGCGAGCACCCGCATGGCCTGAGCAGCCGGAATTTCGACGCGCTGTTCACCAAGGACAAGCCCGTGATCTTCGCCTATCACGGCTATCCCTGGCTCATCCACCGCCTGACCTATCGCCACACCAACCACGACAACTTCCACGTGCGGGGATACAAGGAGGAGGGGACGACCACCACACCCTTCGACATGGTCATGCTCAACGACCTCGACCGGTTCCACCTCGTCATGGATGTCATCGATCGCGTGCCCAGCATCGGCTCCAGCGCCGCCAACCTGCGCCAGCAGATGGGCGACGCCCGGCTCGCCGCCCGGCGCTACACCCGCGAGCACGGCGAGGATGATCCCCAGATCTCCGAGTGGACCTGGGGCCCCGGGCACGGGACGGCGGACGACTGAGGGGTACGCCGGGTCGGGCTGTGGCCCGGCCCGGCGCGCCGGTCACCCCAGCTCTCCCGTTCGTGAATGGCTCATTCTCAGCGGCGGCGGAATATCGCCCGCAACAGGCGTCGCGTGTTCTCAGCCTCCCGCAGGTTCTCCACAGCCTCCCGATGTCTCCTTTCGGCCTCCTGCCAGCGACCGTGCGGAGCGGACCAGAACGTGAACAGCACAAAGCACACCGCCATCGGGATCAGCAGAGCCCGATGTTCTCTCCAGAATGTGGGTTCCAGAAGGAAGAGCAATTCCTCCAGGCTGCGCGGAACCCACGGGAAGACCGTCCAGACGATCAGGGCGACAGCGGCCAGGGCGGGTAGCCCGGCCAGCACAATGAAGACTGTGTGTCGTTTGTAGCCTCCAGACTCCCCTTTGACCCTGACCAGCCGCATCCGTACTGGCGCTGAATTCTGATGAGGGCTCACCCCGTCGCGATGCGAGGCTGAGGCCGGACTCGCTGCCCACCGCTGCAGACTGTGCCCGGCATTCTCAGCGCTGGGTGACTGAACCTTGCAGCTCCCGTTGGTCGCTTCAGCTCGCGTTGGCGTCTTGAGCTTGCGCCCCACCGCGTACAGCTCGTCCTCCCGTCTCCAGCGCCCCGTGCACCGGGGGCGGAGTCGGCGAGCGCAAGCTGAAACGAATTCAGGCCGAGGAAGCGCACGCTGAAGCGGCCAAGGGGCGCTGACTGCCGAGAACGCACGCTGAACGACAGGTTTTCGCCAGTGATTACACGTTTCCGGTGGTCTCGGCAGGACTGGTACGCCCCCTCGGCGGGAAGGCAAGCTGAATGGGGCCCACCGCCGACGTGGTTGGTGGCAGCAGTCGGTTTAGCCTCACCGACCCCGAGTTTCCCCGGACCTGGACGCAGTTCCCCCTCACCGCGGACGACACGCCGGTAACGTCCGGAGCAATCCCCTATCCGGCGCCGATGCGCCCGCGGCGGCACGCCCGAGGGGCGAGGAGAAGACGTGAGTGACCGGGTCCTGCACATTCTGAGCATCGTCGCGACAGCTGCCGTCGCGATCTCTGCGGGGGTGGGCGTCGCGACGACCGGCACGCCGACCCCCTGGGCTTCGAGACCCTCCGGCGCGGCTCCGACGTGGTGTTCGGCTCGGGAGTGTATGCCCATGACTCCGCATTCCAGGTCGCCATCAACCGCGGGACCGATGCGATGTGGCTGATCATCGGCGTGCCATGGCTGGCGTACGCGCTTTGGCGGGATATCTGCCACCACACCCCGCGCGACCGGCAGCGACTGGGCGCTCTCCTCGGCGTACTCGCCTATCTCGCGATGTCCGGGGTGGCCCTGTTCGTGGCATGGCTTCCCGACATCATCGCCAGCGGAATGAGCGGGCGGATGGTCGAGCCGTTCGGTTTGTACACGACGCCGGTCACCCACGCGCTCGACATGGGGATCGTGGCGCCCCTGCTGATAGCCGGCGCGGCTGCCATCGTTCGTCACCGGGCAGCGCAGCACCTCGAGATCCGTGCCACCACGAGGCGTCGATCCCCTAATAGCGAGCCAGTCGCCGATCCCGCGCCGTAGCCGGTGAGCCACCGCGGCACGGTGCCGGTGTGGTTACGATCGGCCCATGGCTCGCCTCAAACGCGTCAGTCCCCGGAGTGCGGGCTATTCGCGCCGTCGCCGCGGCAAGGGATTCAGCTATGCGGACACGAAGGGGAACTCCCTCGAACCCGCAGAACTCACGCGCGTGAAGTCCCTGGCGATCCCACGGGCCTGGACCGATGTCTGGATCTGCCGCTATCCCAACGGTCATCTGCAGGCGACGGGCATAGATGATGCGGGCCGTCGGCAATACCTCTATCACCCCGAATGGCGGGCGCGCCGGGATCGCTCCAAGTTCGACCGGGTCGCCACGGCCGCCGCGGCGCTCCCCCAGGCCCGGCGTCGGATCACGACCGACATGAAGCTCGACGGCATGCCCCGTGAACGGGTCGCCGCCGCCGCGGTCCGGCTGCTCGATATCGGCTATTTCCGCATCGGCAACGACGCCTACACGGATGCCCACGGCTCATTCGGGCTGACCACGCTCGAGCGCCAGCACGTCCGCCGGCGCAATGGGGCGCTCGTGTTCTCGTTCGTCGGAAAGTCCGGGATCGGGCACGTCATCCAGGTCGACGATGCGGAGGCCATCGAGATCCTCGACACCCTGCGCCGACGCACCGACGACAGCGATCGATTGCTGGCGTACAAGGAGGGCAACACCTGGCGCGACCTCACCAGCGCCGACGTGAATGACTATCTGAGCGTCCTGTTCGGTGGGTCCATGACAGCGAAGGACTTCCGCACGTGGCACGCGACCGTCATTGCTGCCGAGGTCCTCGCCCAGTCCGAGGAGGAGGGGAAAACGAAGACCTCCCGTAAGCGGGCCGTCAAACGGGCCGCCCAGGAGGTCTCGAGCTATCTCGGCAACACGCCGACGATTGCCCGCAACTCCTATATCGACCCGCGTGTCATCGATGCCTACGAGTCCGGCTCGACGATCGCGCAGGCCGCCGCCAAGAGCTATCGCACGTCCCAGTCGCGCCAGAAGGCGCTCGAGGAGGCCGTGCTCGACCTGCTGAGCTGACCCTAACTCCCTCAGAGCTCGGGCTTCAGCACGACCTTGATGCAGCCGTCGGTCTTCGCCTGAAACATTTTGTACGCCTCAGCCGCGTCGTCCAGGCCGACGCGGTGGGTGGCCAGTGACTCGAGCCCGAGCACATCACCGTCGGCCTGTGCGAGCTCCAGCAGATCGTCTGTCCACCGGCGCACATGACACTGCCCCATACGCATGGTGATGCCCTTGTCGAACATCGTCATCATCGGCATCGGGTCGATCATCCCGCCGTAGACACCGGACAACGAGACGGTGCCGCCACGACGGACGGCATCGATGGCCGTGTGCACCGCATCGAGCCGGTCGATCGCCGCATGCCGGATCGCCGCCCGCCCGACCGGCTTGGGCAGGCGTGCTGCACCGGCGATGACCTTCTCGGCGATCGGGTTGCCGTGGGCCTCCATCCCGACCGCATCGAGCACGGCGTCCGGCCCACGACCGTCGGTCATGTTCTTGAGCATGACTGCCACATCCTTGACGGTGCGCGCATCGAGCGCCTCCGCACCCCAGCTCCGGGCCAGATCGAGCCGCTCGTCGACCAGATCGACCGCGATCACGCGCTCGACCCCGCGCTGTTTGGCGGCCCGCACGGCCAACTGCCCCACCGGGCCGAGCCCCAGAATGGCGAGGGTGTCCCCTTCGCCGACTCCGGCGTACTCCACGCCCTGCCAGGCCGTCGGAAGGATGTCGCTGAGATACAGAAAGCGCTCGTCGCTCAGATCCGCCGGCAGCTTCACGGGACCGAAATCGGCGTGCGGCACCCGGACAAGCTCGGCCTGCCCACCCGGAACCGAGCCATAGAGCGAGGTATAGCCGAACAGGCTCGCCCCCTTCTCCTGGTCCTTCACCTGGGTCGTCTCGCATTGCGCAAACAATCCGCGCTGACACATCCAGCACCGCCCGCAGGAGATGGTGAACGGCACCACCACGCGGTCGCCGGGGGACAGATTCACCACCCCGGACCCCACCTCCTCGACGATGCCCATGAACTCATGGCCCAGAATGTCGCCCTTGCGTAGAAAGGGTGCGAGCACTGCATAGAGATGGAGATCCGACCCGCAGATCGCGGTCGACGTGACCCGCACGATCGCATCGGTCGGGTGCTGAATCGTCGGGTCGGGCACCTCGATGGTCCGGATGTCCTCGATCCCCTGCCAGGTCACTGCGCGCATGGTCTCTCCCTTGTCCGTTTCCTTTCCCCTTCCCCGAATCGCCGCACTTCACACGCCGGGGGACTCGATTCCTCGTGTTTCTGCCATGTTTCGCCCGCGGGTCGCATGCACAAAGACGTCTGCGGCGTACGCAACAATGAGCCCATGCCGTCCGCTGAACTGACCCGGCGCGCCACAACGCCACCACCGCTGTCCCCCTTGTCGAAGCTGCGGTTGTCAGCAGCCATCGCGGCCGGTGGCATCGCCGCAACGGCGTCGCGCCTGGCTCGCCGGGGCTCCGGCGCCTCGATCCGGGGCCAGGTGATGCAGCGCATTGACCCGAACTCGCTGGCCAAGCTGCTGCGCGGGCGTCGCATCGCCGTCGTCTCCGGCACCAACGGCAAGACCACAACCACTCATCTGTTGGCGGCGGCAGTGCGGGCGGGCCTGGGCGATCAGGTACGCCGACTGGTCACCAACGCCGACGGCGCCAACCTTCACTACGGCATCGCCTCGGCGCTGAGCCGCTCTCCCCGGGCCGATATCGCGGTGCTCGAAACCGACGAGCGCGTGGTGGCCGATGTGATCCGGCTCGGCCGGCCCGAGGTGCTGACGCTGCTCAACTTCAGCCGCGACCAGCTCGACCGGCATCACGAGATCAAGGCCCTCGGCAACGCCTGGCGCAAGGCGCTGGAGCTCGCAGGAGCCGACGGCCCGGTCGTGGTGGCCAACGCGGAAGAGCCGTTGATCGTCTGGGCGGCCCGTCCGGCGCGCGAGGTCATCTGGGTCGACACCCAGAGCGCGTGGCAGCAGGACGCGGTGCTGTGTCCCGAATGCGGTGCCCGTCTCGACCGCACCCAGCCGATGGACGACCGACTGGGACACTGGGCCTGCACCGGTTGCGATCTGGCCAAGCCCACCTCGACGTGGCGTGTCGAGGGCGACACGATCATCACCCCGGACGGCACGGTGCTCGAACCGAAGCTCCGCGTACCCGGTTCCTTCAACGTCTCCAACGCCGCCTGCGCACTGGCCACGGCCGCCCAACTGGGCGTACCCGCGGAAACCGCACTCGTCGGCATGCGCACCGTCACGTCCCCGGCCGGCCGCTTCGCCACGGCGAAGTTCGGCGACACGACCGCGCGGCTGTTGCTCGCCAAGAATCCCGCGGGCTGGGCCGAGGCCCTGCCGATCACGAAGACGGAGACGCTCGTGCTGGCGATCGACTCTGTCGCGGCCGACGGCAAGGACGTGTCGTGGCTGTGGGATGTGGATTTCGAACAACTCGCCGGGCGGACCGTCATCGCGACCGGTCCGCGGGCCCACGACCTGGCCGTACGCCTGCTCTATGCCGAGGTCGAACACCGGGTCGAGACCGATCTCGCCAAGGCCCTCGAGGGCCACGCCGAGCCGATCGATGTGGTCTCGACCTACACCCCGTTCCAGAAGCTGCGCAAGATGGGAGGCCTGGCATGAGCCTGGAAATCGTGCAGGTATATCAGTCCCTGCTGGGCATCTATGGCGACCAGGGCAACGGCAAGGTGCTGCAGAAGCGTTGCGAGTGGCGCGGCATCGACGCCCACGTGACGTGGATCGAGCCCGGCCAGCCCCTGCCGGACACGGGCGACATCTTCCTGCTCGGTGGCGGCGAGGATGGTGCCCAGACGGCGGCCGTACGCGAGCTGAAGGCCGATGGCGGCCTGCATCGCGCGGTGGATCGGGGTGCGGTGGTGTTCGCGGTCTGCGCCGGCTATCAGATCCTCGGTCACACGTTCGGCGTCGGCGATGCCGATGAGCCGCGCGACGGCCTGGGGCTGCTGGATGTCACGACCACCCGCGGACCCGAGCGGGCCGTCGGTGAGGTGCTCCACCGGTGGATCGGCAAGGAGGGCGACGACGCCTGGATCACGGGCTTCGAGAACCACGGTGGCTACACCCACCTCGGGACCGACGCCATGCCTCTGGCACGCGTCGAGATCGGCATCGGCAACGCCAACGACGGCACCGAGGGCGCGCTGCAGGGCAACGTCGTCGGCATGTATCCCCACGGCCCGGTCCTCCCCCGCAATCCCGCCATCGCGGACTGGCTGCTCGAGTTGGCTCTCGGCCACGAGCTCGACCCGCTCGACCTGCCGCTCCACGACGAACTGCGCCGGCATCGGTTGGCGGCCGTGCGGGGCTGACCCATTGGCACTCCGATCACGTGGGCGGTAACGCCCTGTTCCAGCACCGGGGCGCCGGCATCGTCGGGTCACACCTCGACGCGACCGAACTCGACAGGCGGAATCCTGGCTGTTGCGTGGCGGAGTATCTCGACCAGCCCGTGCCCGCGTACACCGTCGATCGTCGCGTCGGCGATGCCGACCCGCTGCTGCTGGGCTGATCCTGCCGGGCCACGGTCCTCTCGTGGACCGTCCGAGTCCCGCGATAGACAAGGCCATCGAGCGGCTGGAGCGCCAGCGCGACAACGTAGAGCTGGCCGTGGACTATGGCGCGAAGCGCATCCTGGGTTTCGCCCTGATGATCCGTGGCGCCATGACGACGAGCGAACTCGATGCCTATCTCCACCAACGGCCCTGGGTCCGGGATGCCGCCGCCCTGGTGAAACTGGGCGTCGACGAGTTCGTGCGCGATCTGGTGAACTCGATGCTCGCGAGCGGCGCACTGCTGCTGGAACACGGGAGGGTCTCCACCACCGTCGAGCACGAACCAGCAGATCCGGCCATCTTCGACCTGCCCTTCCCCCGCGACTGAGCTGATCCATCAGGGCTTGTCCCGGGCGTACGCCTCGCCAGCGTGCGTCCGTTGCTTCAGCTCCGCTCACCTCTTCAGCTCCCGCTCACCCCTTCAGCTCCCGCTGACGTCTGTAGCTTGCGCCCCACCGCAATCAGCTTGTCCTCGCGTCTCCAGCGCCCCGTGCACCGGGGGCGGAGTCGGCGAGGGCAAGCCGAGTGGAATTGGGCCTCGAGGAAGCGCAAGCCCAAGCGGGAAACGGGCGCTGACTGCCATGAACACACGCTGAACGACGGGTTTTCTCCCGCGCTCCGAAGGTTCGGCGGGTTTGGCTCTGCCGGTACGCCGGCGCAGCGGGAGCGCAAGCTGAATGACGGCCGCCTTGTGCCCACACCGCCGCAACAGGGAAGCTCAAGCGGACAGGAAAGCTGAATGTCCGTCGCACCTGCGCCCTGGACTCAATCAACCGGATCCTGGTCCTCGCCGGTTTCCCGGGCGTACGCCTCGGCGAGGGCGACCAGGTCGGCGCGGTGACAGCGGATGCGACACCCTCGCCCGGAGGCGGTCACCCCGATCCCCTCGTCAGCCCAGTGCTCCTTCGCCCGACCCAGGATGTCGAGCGGCAGCTGTCCCGCTGCGCTGGTGACACGCCACCAGGGAACCCCACTGCCATAGCGGCTCATGACGGTCCCGACCCGTCGGGCGCTGGTGCCGACGAGCCCGGCCAGATCGCCATAACTCACCACCTGCCCCAGTGGCACCAGCTCAGCGGCGAGGAGCACCCGCTCCACTGTCTTGGATGGTGCCGGGGTCATGACGTCGAGACTCCCACGAGGTGTCTCACCTGCCAATAGATCCCCCGGGACCCCATGTTGACCCGGGACCGCATGCCGATAGTGTCAGCCATGGCGGACCGCCGACGCTTCTGTTCGCGTTGGCCAAGACCCTCGAAGGAGAGAGCATGAGCGAAGAGAATCCGGCAATTGGCAAGAGCGTCAAGACCGGCGATTTCAACACCAACTATCTGGAGGGTGGCGAAGACAAGGGTGGCACTCCTGTCATCCTGATGCACGGCTCCGGCCCGGGCGTGACCGCCTATGCCAACTGGCGGGGGATCATCCCGATCCTCTCCGAGCACTTCCACGTCCTCGCCCCCGACATGGTCGGCTTCGGCTATTCGGACCGCCCGGAGGGCATCGAATACAACTGCCAGGTGTGGGCCGACCAGACCTTCGCCTTCATGGAGGCCCTGGGCATCGAGAAGGCCCACCTCGTGGGCAACTCGTTCGGTGGCTCCAACGCCATCCGCCTGACCGTCGACCACCCGGACGCCGTCGAGCGTCTGGTCCTCATGGGCTCCATGGGCGTCGACTTCCCGATCGTCGAGGGCGAAGGCCTGGACACCATCTGGGGCTATGAGCCGTCGGTCGAGAACATGGCCAAGGCCATCCGCACCATGGCCTATGGCGACGAGCTGGCCCAGAACGAGAACCTGGCCGAGGCCCGCTACAAGGCGTCCATCGAGCCGGGCTTCCACGAGGCCTTCTCCGCGATGTTCCCGGCCCCGCGTCAGCGCTGGGTCCAGTCGCAGATCACCCCGGCCGACCAGATCCGCGGCATCAAGCAGGAGACCCTGGTCATCCACGGTCGCGAGGATCAGGTCATCCCGCTGTCGACCTCCTATGCCCTGCACCAGATGATCGACCGGGCCGACCTGCAGGTCTTCGCCCACTGCGGTCACTGGGTCCAGATCGAGCGTCAGGACGACTTCGCCCAGTCGCTGATCAACTTCTTCCAGCGCGCCGAAGTCAAGTGATCATCGCCTGATCCAGGCTGGCTGAGATGGATCGAAGCCAACGGCGGGGCAACCTTCGGGTTGTCCCGCCGTTGGCGTTCCGGGGGTCGAGTGTCGCTGTGCGGGGACGGTTTAGGATTACGTATGGGATTCGCTGACGCCGCCTGGCAGGACCCCGCGCACCCCAGCTGGTTGCGCCTCTCGGCCGACCTCCAGCCGCTGGCAGCCCAAGTGTCGGGCCGGAGCGACTTGGTCGTCTCCGTCAGGCCCGACATCGGTCTCGCCAGCGCCGCCGACTACCTCGACGAGGATTCCGAGATCAGAATCGAGGCTGGACTCGCCCTGAACCGCACGACCGATGACCCCCGCCGCCTCGACCTCAGCCGCGCAGAGGGTCGTTCGGCCAGGGCTGCGCTCGCCGGCCTGGTCACCCTTCAATCGGGCATCGCCGGCTGGGCGCCCCGCGTTCCTGAAGGTACGCCTGACCACATCCGCCGGTGGGCCACACTGCTTGTGGGTGTCGCCGGCAGTGCTGCCATCGTGCGCTCCCGGCCGGCCTACCGCACCTGGCTGAGGGTGGCGCTCCCCGTCTCCTGCCCCATCGCCCGGCCGGACGAGCCGATACCGACAATCGGCCCGGTCGTGTGGTTCACCGCCCAGGTCGCCGCGGGTGTGCTCACCGTCGGGGAGACCGAACGGGTGCGGAATCGCCTGCTTATGCTGGTCGGCCCTCGCCGGCTTCCCGAGATCCGCGAACTCCTGGCGGCAGCCGCTGAACTCGGCACCGATTCGGGGAACGAACTGATCCGTCTCTCGACGGCGCTGTCGGACCAACTCGACACCGAGGAGGTCGGTGACCCGGGTGCCACGTCCGGGCACGAGCTCGAGCAGCCATCCCACCAGCAACCCGAGCCGCTTTCCGAGATTCGGGAGATTGCCCGGACCAGCCAGGCGCTGCTGCATCCCCCGACCACGGCCCACCACCGGGCACAGGAACGTCTGCACGAGGCCGACCTACGGGAACTCTCCACCCGGGCGGCCCAGCGGGTGTTCGCCCGGCGCACGTCCGAGACCGGGGGAAAGACTGCCGGGGCGGAGTTGCGCTCCGCCGCTCGCACGCTCGCTGGAACCCTGAGGGCAGTGCGATTCCGTTCCCCGGAGCTGCGTCGCGTTACCTCCGCCACTCCGCCCGGCCGCACGCGGATGGCGGAGCTGATGCGCCGCGACGCCCAAATCGCAGCGCGAACGCCCGTGACTGCCCTGCCGTGGCGCCAGCTCCGCCGCCACATCACCGAGGAACCCGAGTTGAGAGTTGGGCTGAGTTGGGACATCTCCGCCTCGCGCATGGATGTCCACGCCGAAATGTGCGAAGTCGCATGGGCCGTGGCGTGGGCCGCCCGGCGCATCGAGGGACTCGTTGCCGCCGCGGCCTGGAACGACCGCTGCGTCCCCATCATCCATCCGGGCCGAGTCCCGGAGGTCGTGCCGCAGGTCCCGTGTGCCGGCCGGTCCACGGGCGGGCCAGAGTCCTTGCGCGCCCTCGACGGGGCGCTTGACCTCGCGGATGCGGACGGCCTGCGGCTGATGCTCATCGCCAGCGACGGGCGCCTGCCCAACCGTCGCCACCTCCAGGCCGAAGTCGACCGGCTTCACGACAAGGGCGTACAGGTGCTCTGGCTCGCCCCTGCCGACCTCTGGTGGGCCCCGCAAGGCGCGACGCTCTTGGCTGCCCCTCGTGGGGCGGCCCTCGCCGCCCTTGCCGCTCACCTCTCGACCGCCCTCAAGGCGGCGTAAGCCGGCCAGCCCACACGGCACACTCCCGGCCACGACCCCAGCTGCGACCGGGAGAGTGCAACATGACGTCACATCAGAGCAGCCGCTGCACCGCCTCGCCTACGGCCAGCAGCCGATCATCGGTGCCTATGCCGCCTTCCAGCGTGATGGCGATGGGCAAGGCACCTGGGGGCCGGCTCACGGGAACCGTCAGCTGCGGCGCTCCAGCAAGACCGCCCGGAGCAACGTGGCGTGTAGCCGTGGGGAACATGTCCCGAATCGTGCCGTTCAGCTCGATCTTCGCGTCATCCCCAAACACCGGGGGCAGGTTGGGCGCCGTCGGATAGATGAGCGCATCAACGCGTGACTCGGCGAAGGTCTGCTGATAGAGCCGGCGGAGTTCGTTACGGTGCCCCGCATCGCGTTCATAGTCCGCCGGTGCGATCGGGTGATCCACCTGCAGATCCAACATGCCCCGCACGTCGGGTGAACCGGCGGCCTTACGGATATCGTCGAGAGAGAGCCCGGCGTACTCGGGCGCGAGCTGTGCCACGTAACTCATGAACCCGATGGCCGACTCATAGAACACCATCGAGAAACCTGCCCCGGCCAGCTCCATCGCGCGCGGGACCTCGGCGTCGACCAACTCGACACCGGCAGCCTGCAACGCCTCGAGCGCCTGCTCGGTCGTCTTCGCCACCTCTGGGTCGAGGTCCTCGAGGAAGGTCTTTGCCACGCCGATTCGCATCTGTCGGGGGGTGGGCTCCTCTGCGCGCACTGATGTGCGGGTGATGATCCGATCGACCATGCGCACGTCCGCGACGGTATTCGCGTGTAGGCCGATCGCGTCCCGGGTCCAGGTCAGGTGCAAGACACCGTCTCCCGGATATCGGCCGGTGGAGGGTCGATAGCCGACGACACCGCAGTACGAGGACGGGACCGTCACCGACGCCCCCGTGTCGGTGCCCAAGGCGAACGGAACCGTGCCATAGGCCACGCTCGCGGCGGAACCACCGCTTGAACCGCCCGCCGTACGTTCCGGATCGTGCGGGTTGCGTGCCGGACCGAATCGTCCGTTGTTGCTGGTCAGGCCGAACGCCAGTTCGTGGAGGTTCACCTTGCCGATCGCTGCGGCTCCGGCATCGCGCAGCGCCCTCACCAGGCTGGCGTCAATCGTCGGCATGGAGCCCTCGAGGCTCGGCGTACCACCGGTCGTCGGCAGCCCCCGAACGTCGATGTTGTCCTTGACCCCGTAGGGAATGCTGGCCAGCTCGCCGGAGTCCGCGAGCTCCAGGTCGGCCTCGTCGATGATCGAGATGTAGGTGTTCAGCTGGTCTTTCGAATCCCGCGCACTCCGCAGGGTCTCCCCCATCATTTCCTTGCGTTCGGGGACCGAGAGCGCCAGCCAGTCGGCCAGGGTGCGATTCGCCATTTCGTGTTCCTTCGATTGTTGGGCAGGGGTCGTGGGTCAACAGACGTGCTTGCGCCGCCATTCGAGCACGGCGGTGCGGGCCTCGGGAGTGTCTTCCTCCAGTCGCGCTGTGAGCCGGAGGGTTTCGCCGTTCCACTCAACTCGACGGCGCTGGTCCACGCCCACCCAGTTGGGGAACAGACTCATATCGACGTGGTGCACGACAAAGTCGCCGGTGAAGGTATAGGTCCCGGCGTAGGCGAGGCAGGTCTCGTAGGCCGCGGCCTTCTCATCAGCATTGGCATTCCACTGACCCCCAGTCGTGAAGTGCGGCCGGTCGCCCTTGGAGATGAGCGCCGACATGCGGCCGCCGTGATAGGTGATGATGCCCGTGGGGCGCTCGCCGAACGGTCGGGTGACGCGACCATCGTCGTATTCCTGGAGCCAGTCCAACAGCTCCCAATGGCCCTCGAATTCCTCGGCGGTCAGCGGTGCGTTCATGGTGGTTTCCTTCGATCGGGGATTGCGGGATGTACGGGTCCGTAGAAGCCGGGGAGGTCAGGGGACCCAGCGCGCTGGAAGGTCGCTGACCTCGAAATTGCCGGGCTGCACATGGAGGACCGAGCGGCGCCCGTCCACGGCTGCCTGCATCCTCATCTCCAGCGCGAGCTTGCGCATGTCCTCAGGCAGCCAGTCACGGTCGTGACCCCAGAGGCTCGGCCCCTCGGTGAGTTCGAAACACTCCCAAGTGGCGGGGTCAAGAGACAGTCCGCCCCAGCCGTACTCCATGAGGAATCCCGACGGCGTCCGTGCGTAGAACGAGGTCATGTGGTCGTTGGAGTGCCGCCCGAGAGTCACACCCACACCCTTCGGGCGTTGCTGGATGATGTCGTAGCCCTGTCCGACATCGTCGAGGTTGTTCACCTCGACCATGAGGTGGTGGATGCCCCTGGTCTTGGCTGCCACGACCGCCAGGCTGTGGTGGCGCGGGTTGGTGTGGAAGAAGTACGCCTCGAACGGTGTCTTCGTGAAGTCGGACATCGCGAAGCCGAGAACATCGCGGTAGAACGCGATCATCGGCTCGGGGTTCTGCGAAAGGAACACCGCGTGCCCGAGACCGAGCGCGCCGGTGCGGAAGCCACTCATGGTGCGCCCCGGCTGGAACGGCTCCGAGGCGACTTCGGGGCCATGGAAGAGCTCGATGCGATTGCCATCCGGGTCGGCGCAGCGCAGGCCTCCGGCGACGCGGCGCTGCTCGGCCTCGCTGGCGGTCAACTCGGCATACGCCACGCCCGCGTCGTCCAGCCGTCGCGCGAGCGCATCCAGCCCTCCGTTGCCCACCTCGAACCCGAAGAAGCCCGAACCGCCGTCATCGGTGACGACAAAACGCTGCCTTCGATCGTCCACTCGCAGGGTGAGCACGCCAGCGCCGGCATCCACCTGCTGCATCCCGGCAAAATCACAGGCGAACGAACGCCAGTCGTCGAGCTTGTCCGATGAGACGCCCACATAGCCCAGCCCCGCGAGCGGGAACCGGCTCGGCTCGGAATCGTTGGTCATATTTTTCTCCTGTCTCGGGCTAGATCTGGCGGCCAAGTTCGAGGGGATCCACCCGGATCCCGAGAACGTTGTTGGCGACCTCACATACCTCCGGGAGGTCCTCGGGGACCGCGCACTGTCCAACCAGGGCCCGGGCCGCCACCTCGGCGCCCAGGCCTGCATTGATGAGTCGCTGGGCAATGAGAAGCTCCCGCAACTGGGGCGCCCACACACCCACTCCTCCGCCGGAGCGGTCTTTCGCATTGCGCACGCTCAGGTTCTCCGCAATCGTCACGAACTCCTCGAGCACGCCCAGTGACCGCGCGGCGTCGTAGTCGCTGTGCGTCTCGACCCGAACGGCGAAACGGGACACCAGGGCGGCCGGCGGATGACTGGCGCGAACCCGTCCGGGGTTGTAGGCACCCACCACAAAGAAGCCTTCACGGGCGTCCACCTCGGGGCTGCTGGGCAGGTCATCGATCCGGAGCCGGCCCCGGCCATCCATCGCGGAGTGCAGGATCGACGAGACTTCCGGCGGCATCATGTTGATCTCGTCGAGATAAAGCACCCCGCCGGTCTTCATTGCTTCCACGATTGGCCCGTCGTGCCAGCGCCACCCGCCCTCGGGAGTCGGCAGGTGGGTGCCGACCAGATGTGGGACAGTCATATCCCCGGAACACTGCACGGTGAGCAGGTCCGGGAATGCGGCCTCCAGCAGCGCGGTCTTGCCGACCCCGGGCTCACCGGACAGCAGCACGAACAACCCGGCGCCCCTAAGCGCCCGCAGCACCTGGACGTCGGGGAGACCGCCCAGGGAACGCGACAGATAGGTCTCTCCGTTCGGCCGGGTGAATCGTCGTCGGCCGTCGTCCACAAGCCGTGCTTCCGGCAGCGCGGGGCGGGCCGGGAGATCCGGCCCATCCTCACTTTCTGTCGCCACCCCTGGAAGCATGATCAGACGACCAGCCCACCGTCGAGCGACAGGACTGCACCATTGAGGTACGACCCCGCGCGGCTGGACATATAGACGATCGTCCCGGCCATATCATCGGGGCGTCCGATGCGACGCAGCG
This sequence comes from uncultured Enemella sp., assembly GCA_964515145.1. Taxonomy (GTDB): domain Bacteria; phylum Actinomycetota; class Actinomycetes; order Propionibacteriales; family Propionibacteriaceae; genus Enemella. The sequence continues at coordinate 3,908 of CAZEVN010000042.1, read as the reverse complement.
GTGTCGCTGCAATGAAGTCGTCCAGATGCACCTCAAGCACAGGAGCCGCCCGGCGGCTCGGGAACGCCCCGGGCGCGATGGCGTTCACCGCGATGCCCTCGGGGCCGAGCACTTTGGCCATCTGACGGGTCAGGTGGTGGATGCCCGCCTTCGCCGCCGGGTACGGGAACGTGGACAGGAACGGAGCCTTGATACCGTCCGCGGATCCGATATTGATGATCCGGGCAGGGTCGTCCATGGACGCGGCCCCACGGAGCTGCGGCAGGAGCGCCTGGGCGAGAAAGAACGGCGCACGCATCAGCATGTTGGTGACCAGGTCCCACTCCTCGATCGAGAAATCCTCAATCGTGTTCTCGGCCATGGCGCCGGCGTTGTTGACCAAGACATGCAGCTTGGCCTCCTGCGCAGCGAACTCCGCGGCGGCCCGCTTGATCTGGGACTGGTCGCTCAGGTCCGCCACGATGCCGTGGGCATCCCCGCCATCGGCACGGATCTGCTCGACGGCCGCCTGGAGGTCCTCGGCGTTGCGAGCGATGAGATAGACCTTGGCACCGGCCGCGGCGAGACCGTCGGCGAGCATCCGGCCGATGCCGACGGACGCGCCGGTCACGATCGCGACCTTTCCGGTGATGTCGAAGAGATGGGCAACAGACACGGAATCTCCTTCAGGAAGGGAAAACGGCAGAAACGGGGTCGAACAGGTCGTCCTGGATGCGGCTCGGGCTGGGGAAGGCCCGCTTGCTGTGGCCGAGACCCATGAGCACGAGGCTTTCGCACATCTTGTAGGCGACCACACCAGGGTTGAGGACGGGCACCTCGAGGCGTTCGCGCAGGAATTCGTAGCTCCCGTGCATGGTCGTGGAGCCAAGAATGAGGACATCGGCGCCGTCTTCCTCCACCGCCGCCCTCGCTTGGCGCTCCAGTTCGGGGAATACGAAGTCCTCCTTGCCAGCAAGCAGTTGCTCGGCATCCGGGCGTACCCCGATGTCCCGAACGGAGGCGAGCCGCGCGGTGAGCCCCTGCTCGGCAGCGACCTTGTGATACATCGCATGCCACTGCGGCCACATGGTGATGATGGAGAACTTCTTGCCGAGCAGGCACGCAAGCAGCATCGACGACTGGCTGGGAGCGACGACCGGGATCGTCAGCCGCGAGCGAAGTGCCGCCAGCGCCGAGTCGCTCATGGAGTTCACGCATACCCCGTCATAGCCCTGTTCCTCGGCCCTCGCGCCGGCATCGAGCACGAAGACATCGCAGAGGGTTTGCTCGTACGGGCTGTCGATGACGGATCCGCCGGCTTTCGCGCTGACGAACACGTTCTCGAAGGATGGGTGCACGGCCTCGGCGGGCAGCTGGCCGGCCATCGCCGCCAGCGCTTCCGGGGGGATGGGCACGGGGATGATGTTGAGGATCTTCATGACAGCCCCAATTCGGCTCGGGAGCGGGTGAGGGTGTCGATGACGGTGTACGCCACGGTGCGAACGCCCATCATCACGTCGTCGATGGAGGCAACCCCCATACCGCCGAGCCCCTCGCTGAACTCGGCGGGAATGGTGGCGGGCGGCCAGGGATAGCCAACCCGGGCGGTGGGCACGCCGAGCGTGCGGATCATCGCCCCATCGGTCTGGCCCGCCTGATAGGGCATGTCCAGGTAGGGTTCACCGGCCTCAACCTCCCAGCCCCGCTGTGCGGACTGGATGATCCAGTTGTCGTAGTCGGTGCGCCCGCCCGGGATGGAGCCATAGAACTCCCAGTCGACGTCCAGGTCGGGATGGCGATGCAGCAGGTCCGCCATGAACCGCGCGAACTGGTGGCGAACCTCACCCGGTGTGGTCTCCGGGTTGATCCTCAGGTCAAGGAACAGTTCCGTGGTCGCCGAGGGGAAGCCCGGCTTGTCGGGGTCTCCCCCGCGCACGGACGAGATCCAAGCCTCCGGCAGCACCGAGCCGTGCGTGTTGGTAGCGGTGTATTCGGGGAGCCAACGTTCCAACTCGTTGATCACCAGCGCGGCCGGAACGATCGAGGATCGTACGCCTGGCGTGCCCCGCGTGAAGCCGGCGTACCCGAAAGTCCCGCGCACGCTGACCCGCACCCACGCGATCCCGGGTTCCTCGGCGAAGACGCCCCAGCGCGGCTTGAGCAGGACGCAGAAGTCGGGGTATAGCCCGCGGGCGAGCAGGTGGTACACCCCGGTGCTCATCCCTACGTGATCCCGTGTGCTGGCCGTCCACGGCATCCCTCCCCCCGCGAAGCCCACGGTGAGTTCCCCGTCGAGTTCGATGCCGGCGTCGACGGCCGCGTGCACGACCTCGGTCAGCCCGGCGACCATGCACTTGGGATTGGAGGCACCCAGTCCGAAGACCAGGTCGCCGTCGATCCGGGCCGTCGGAACCATGTCATCACGAAGCCGGCGCCCCACGAGTGGAACGTCAACATCCGGGTCGATATGGGTGTCGATCGGACAGTAGAGGAGGAGGTTGGCGCTGTCCTCGCGCCGAGCCGGAACCCGTGCGTACACATTGCCCGTCTGCTGCGAAATCGGCTGATAGGTCGTGTCAACACCGACCGTGTTGGCCAGATAGTTCGCCATGAACTCCACCGCTGGTCGCTCGGCCCCGGTAGGGCTGTGAATGTCCACCAGACTCGCCAGCAACGTCCTCATCCGTTCCGGGTTGAGACACTGGACAAGTCGATCGAACATCTGCTGGCGCTCGTCATCGAACGGCAGTGGTTGAGTGCTCACCTTCATGGGTGCTCCTGAGTACGGGGCGTAGGGCTTCGACGAGTTGCACCGGCGGTTAGTTGGAGCTATCGAGGAACTGCTCCATGCGGATGTCGTTTCGACTGAGCCCGTACTTCAGGAGCTTTTCCTCTGCGGCGTGCAACATCCCCGGCGGCCCGCACAGGTAGGCGACCGTGTTCGGCTTGATGTCCTCGGGCTGAAGGGCCAGGACTGGGTTGCCCTCCTCGAATTCGGTACCGCTGCTGTCGGTGAGCAGGGTGCGCACCTCCAACGTCGGCAGGAACTGCGAGCGGTCCTTGAGCTCCTGGACATAGAACAGCTGCTCCTTGTTGGTGCAGCCGAAAAGCAGGAGCAGGTCCGGAGGCGTGGGCCGGACATACCGCAGGCGCGACATCATCGACAGCATCGGGGCCAGGCCCGTCCCGCCGGCCATGAGGATGTGCGGCCGCGGATCAGGCGACAGCACGAACCCGCCCTTGGGTCCCTCGAGTTCCAGGATGTCGCCCCGCCGGGCAGTGGTCTTCAAGAAGTCCGACATCACTCCGTTCGGCAGGATACGGATCAGGAAGACCGCACGGTTTTTCTCATGCTCGCCCGAGGCCATCGAGAACGAGCGCCATTCGTCAGTGCCCGGCACCCGGATCCGGCAGTACTGTCCTGCCGTGAATCCAAACCGGAAGCTCTTGGGCATCCGGAGTTCCAGTTCCACCACGGACTCGGCCACCCAGTTGATATTGGCGATCTTCGTGCGGAACAAGCGGGTGGGGTTGGCATCGAGCAGCGAGGACGGGTATTCGACCTCAAACTCGGCGTCCCCCGTCACGTGGGTCTGACAGAGCAGGCGTACGCCCAGCTCGACCTCATGCTGGGTGAGGACCGTCGGTCGGCCCCCGGGCATCGAGGCGTCACCACTGAGCAGGTTGGCCAGGCAGGTGCTGCACGTGCCCACCTCGCATTGGCTGACCAATCTGTTTCCGGCAGCCTTCGCTGCTGCGAGGACGTTCTGGCCCTCCTCGACGGGGAAGACGCGGCTCTCCCCGTCGACGAACCTTACGGTTGCCTGGCTGGTCACATTGACTCCTTTGTCAGACCCACGTCGGGATCGGTCAGATGTCAAGGGCCAATAGGAACTGCCCAGGGGCGGTCGTAAGGCCTGCCCGGTGAC
>CAZEVN010000041.1:0-26970 GCA_964515145.1 uncultured Enemella sp. | reverse complement strand
CAGGTCACTCCTTTCGGTCGATCGGTCAACGTTGCCCGACGTGCTGTGGCACAGCAACAGAATCCGTCACGGGGGCCGGGATTGTAACCCTCATGAGACCAATTTCGATTATTTGTCGGAGAATCCTGCGAACTCCTGATCCGGCCCCGTGATAACCGCGGCGGCGGCCTCGGTCGCCGTGAGTCGGGCCTTGGTGGGTTTCACCCACCAGTCCGCAAGGATCCGGAAGGCCCGGCCCTTCGAGCGCGGCCGCCACGTGCCGACCGGGATGCCGTCGGCAACGATCACGCCGGGCCGGCCCAGAATGGGCCACAACTGCTTGTGACGCTCCTTGTCGCCCTCGGTCAACAGGTGGCGATCCTTCGCGGCGAGGAACAGGTCGAAGCCGTTGAGGAGGCGGATCTGGTCAGGCTCGCCGGTGTCGGCCGCAGCGGCCAGAGCCTCGACGTCATCGGCCAGGATCCAGGCCTTTTCCCCGGCCCGATCGACCTCGACCAGACCCTCGGTGGGCCACAACTTCTTCGCCTCGCCGACCGTGGTCTCACAGAAGGCGGCCAGGTCTTTGGGGGTGGCGGGCCCGAGGAAGCGGAGATAGCCCTCCGCCAGTCGGTGGTGGGGATCGACGGTCAGAGGATCGCCCGGGGCGGGCGTGCGGCGCCAGCCGGGGACGCGGCGCAGGGTCGGCGGGTTGGTGCCCGGCTCCAATTCGATCCCGCCGTGGATCGTGGAGATGCGGAACAGCTGTTCGTGGACATGGGTCACCCCGCACGGGCGGCAGTCGACGAGCAACTCCGGGGGCAGGGTCTCGCGGGTGGCTGCCGAGACCTCGCCCTTGGTCATGGGCTCGCTCAGCACCGCCCGCACGTGCTCAGCGATGGTGACCATCCCGGCGAGGTGATCGATCGGGTCCTTGGCTGCCCCGGCCGACCGCTTGGCCGCGTCGGTGGGGGAGACGGGCCAGACCGCGCGCTCCACGTCGGACAGGTCGTCGCGACGATAGACGTGTGGGGCTCCCCGGAGCGACCAGACGAGGGCCAGGTCATCGTTGAAGCCGGTGGTGACGCGCTCGGCTTCGCCTGCGGCGACACCGCGATTGCGCAGAGCGAGGCGGCCGGAATCACCGGCACCGGACTGGATGCCGAGGTCGAGGATGTCGACGTCGGCGACGTCGGAGCGGGAGTCGGTGGCGTCGTTGAGCTGTTGGGCCCGCCAGCGATAACGCAGGGCCTGGTCTCGGGTGACCTTCATGGGAAAAGGCTAAACAGGCGCTCCGACACTTTTGGTGCAGACCTTGGCATCAGTCCTCGCGTCGCGCGCCCGCGACGGCCGGCCGGTCCTCGAACGAGCGCACGAACACCGGCTGGCGTGCTGTGGAGGCCTGCTCGTCGAAGTGGTAGCCGGCGGCGTCGAAGCCCTTGAGCTGGGATTCGCGGCGAACCCGGTTCTGCACGAGCCAGGCAGCCATTTCGCCGCGGGCCCGTTTCGCGAAGAACGACACGACGGACCGCTTGCCGCGGGGGTCGGTGTCCTCGAATCGGGGCGAGATGATCGGCGCCCCGACGACACGGGGGCGTACCGATTTGAAATATTCGTCCGATGCGAGATTCACGATGATCTCCGCACCCGGGGACTCGGCCAGGTCCTCGCGCAGGAGCTCACTGATCCGGTCGCCCCAGAAGTCATAGAGGTTCTTGCCGCGCGCAGTGGCGAGGCGCGTGCCCATCTCAAGTCGATAGGGCTGCATCAGATCGAGCGGGCGCAGGACGCCATACAGCCCGGACAGGATGCGCACGGTCTTCTGGGCCTCGGTGAAATCGCGCTCGTCGAAACGCTCCTTCGCGTTCATCCCGAGATAGACATCGCCATCGAAGGCCAGCACGGCAGCGCGCGCGTTCTTCGTCGTGAACGGCGTCTGGAACTCGGCGTAGCGGTCCACATTGAGTGCCGCCAACTCGTCTGAGATGTGCATCAGGGCAGCCACGTCGGCGACCGACTTCTCGCGCATCACCTCGATCAGGTCCTCCGAGCCGTCGAGGAGCCTCGGTTCGGAGTGTTTGCGAGTAGCAGGCTTCGACTCATAGTCCAACGACTTCGCCGGGGAGAGCAGGATCAGCACCGGTTCAGCCTATCTCCGGGGCTCCGACAGGGAAGACTGCTGCCATGACAAGGACAATGCCGTCCCGGGAGTGGTTCGCCCACGCGGGAGAGGGTTTCGTCGAACAGGTACGCGGGGTGGGCGCAGCCGATCTCGACCGGCCGGGCCTGGGTGATTGGACGGTCCGGGAACTCATCGGGCACACGAACCGTGCTTTCACGACCGTGGTCGACTATGTCGGAGTGGGCGCGCCGGATCCCGAATCGGGGGCTCTGCTGCGGGATGCGGGCGCTTATTTTGCCGCGGCTGCGGGAGGGAAGATCGACCACGCCGCCGTTGCCGAACGGGGCCGGGCGGCGGGTCGGGCGCTCGGGGATGACCCGGTCAGAGTGGTCGTGGACACCCTGCGGCGGGCCAATCTGGTGGTGGGGGAGAACACGGACGCCAAATTGGTGGGTACGCCCTTCGGGCCGATGCGTCTCGTCGACTATCTCGAGACGCGTGCTTTCGAGTTGACGGTGCACGGGCTGGACCTAGCGTACGCGCTGCGGCGGGGAGTTCCCGCGGGAACGCGCACCAGCGTGCCGCAGGCGCTGCGGCTGTTGGCCGATATCGCGGGCCCGGATGCAGCAAGCGCGGCGGTCCGGGCTCTCACCGGACGCGCCGCGCTTCCCGCGGGATTCAGTCTGTTGTGATCAGGCGGCGATGCGCGCCTTCTCGAGAACGTCGCGGGAGGCATCGATCGCGAGCGCCCGCATGACCTCACGGGCGTCGTCCTCACCGACATTGACCGCGATGGCGATCTCGGCGACCAGCGGAGCCGAGGCCTCCTTGAGCAGGTCCTTCTCGGCCAGCGACAGGCCCCGCTCCTCGCGGCGACGCAGGAGGTCGCGGACGACAGCAGCGATGCGGACGGGGTCACCGGTGGCAACCTCCATGCGCTGCGCCTTCATGCGACGAGCCCACTGGGTCTCCTGGGCGCAGCTCGGGCTGCAGAGGACGTCGGCGAGCTGGTCCAGCATGCCGGTGCCGGCCACGGCGCGGAGCCCGAGCTCTTCGATCTTTTCGACCGGCATGCACACCGACATCCCGGTCGCCTGGATCTCCAGGTTGAGGTATTCGACTGCAGCGCCTCGCACCGTGCGAACCATGGAGCCGGTAATGACGGCGGGTCCGTGGTGGGGATGAATGACAGTCTGGCCCTCGTTGAACTGCATGCGTTTCCTTCGCTCGGCGGGTGCACGACCCAGCACCGGCGCGATGGTTCACAGGTGGACACAGCGCGTCTGGACCGCACGAAGAAGGCCCGGATGGTCATGGGTCGGTAATGCTGATTATAACATAGGGAAACTCTCCAATTCCAACCCCCTGTTCCACATATGGCCTAGTCACATCCGGAATGGGAGCTCGGGCGGTTCGTCTTCGGGTTGCCGAAGATTGCCGAGCCCGATGAATCACGGTCGTCTGTCCGGTCTATCCGGGTGACGAGGTCGCGAGTGGCGTGACCCGTTCACCCGAGAGGAACATTCATGAACCACCGAATGATTTTCGTGAACCTGCCCATCGCCGATCAGGAGCGGACGCGACGGTTCTATGCGGAGCTGGGCTACACCTTCAACGAGAAGTTCTGCGACGGCAACGCGCTCTGCCTGGAGGTCGGCCCCAACATCTATGCGATGTTGCTGGCCCGCGATTTTTTCGGGACGTTCCACGACAAGCCGGTGGCTGATGCGACCCGGGTGTCGGGTGTGCTGCTCGCCGTGGATGCCCCCAGCCGGGAGGCTGTGGACCAACAGGTCGAGCGCGCCGTGGCAGCCGGGGCGACCGAGGTCCGGACCGAGGACCATGGGTTCATGTATGGCCGGTCGTTCGACGATCCCGATGGTCACACCTGGGAGATCACGTGGATGGATCCGGCCGCGGCACAGGAGGGTCCGCCCGCTCATGACCGTTGCTGATCCCGGCCCCGCGGCCGACCGGATCGAGTTCGAGCAGGCGACAGCCTGGCTCCGTCCCGGGCTGATCGCCCACTGTTATCGCATGCTCGGATCGCTCAGCGATGCCGAGGACCAGGTGCAGGAGTTGCATTGTCCTTGTCTCCGATCCTGGGAAACTTGAATAACCGCTCGGCATATGACTTCGCATCACCAGCGAGTTCTGCGATCTGCGGGAGGCCTGCGGCAAGCATCGTGATGGGCAGTTTCCTCTGGACCGTCTTGTGGAGCCCCACAATCAGGGCCTCCATTTGCGGCTTTGACAAGAACTGAACCTCATCGACAAGGAGCACAACCCCCCGCTTCCTGTCCTTGGCCGCCTCACCTACAGCCAACACCTCTTCGACCGCGTCACGAATTTCGATCAGCGGGCTGCCCAAGACCTCGGCCAGCTCGGCATCACCGACTGCCCGCTGATACAGAGCTCGATGACTGGGGCGTTGAGCGCCTGGGCGACAGCTCGGGCGTACCCACGCGTCGGGGTCTTTGGAACCGCCCGCAGTCTAGGATCCGGATGTCATTCCACGAGAGCCCGGTTCAGCAAACCGTCAGGAGCCGTGACCGCGGTGTCAACGTGTGTCAACGCCCGATGGCGTTTCAAGAACTGCAGTAGCGTGAAGTAGGCGTCGGGCGAGGGGGTGGCCGGGTTGAGTCCCGAATACTGGGTGATCGGTATGCGACAGACCGGTACAACCGGCGAGTCTTGGGCGCGCCTCCTGTATTACAGGTTGACCGGGCAGCACTTCCGAACCAATGCTGGCAAACGCACTCAGGAGAGTGAAACGGCGTTGGGAATCACCCAATCAATCTATTTCTACATTGGTCGTTGTGAGCCCGAGTTCGGAGATACCGGCATGGCAAACCAACGCCCCACGGGCGCCGTGGAGTCCGTCGTCCCGTTCGACACCGGCGGGATGGTCAGAGGGAAGATCACCACCGACCCCCCGCTGGACACCGCCAGCAGGGCTGCCCTCGCCAATCAATGGGCGCTCGACGAACAGACCTTTATCGCGAAGTTCGGCCCGTGGGGCAGCGCCGCGTACACCTCGTCAGCGGACTACACTGAAGGGGCCGCACCGCGAACCCACTTGGTCGCCCAGATCGTCACATCCACGCCCCCGAACCAGGCTCGGGCGTGGACGTGGGAGGGCCGCGTACTGGCTCACGCGGATCCTTGCGGTCGGATACGGCCCTGCCTGGTGGTCCTATCCGATGAGCGCCTAGACGAGTATCGTGCGTGGATCCGGTCTAGAGACGTACTTCAGGGTCAGGATTATGACGATCACATGGCAGCCCTGAAGGCTATAAGGTTGGATCCTAGGGGACGAAGCGACGCTCTCGTCCTCAATGAACATTTAAGAGGGGTGTCACAGTGGTAACCAACGAACCAGTGTCCGCAACGGCACAGCAGCCCGACAAGGGCCAGGGAGCGGCCATCATGCTGCGCGGCTTCGTAGGTGACTACCGCGGTAGCAAGGTGGGCATGTCCTGCTACCGCCCCGTGTTCGATGCTGAGGGAAGAACATGGGTAGCCCTGTCCAACGCGTGGGACGAGAACTCGATCCAACCGATCGACCAAGACGACTTGAATGATTTCGTGCACCAGCTTCCTGAGCGCCCCATCCAGATTGGCGATGTCGTGTGGTTGGCTGGACAGATCTTCGCGAACCGCTGCGAGGACGTGGAGGGGTATGGAAACCGGATCAAAGTCTGGAGTTCGTTCACGAGCGAGTATAAGTTTTCCGTGGGCAGCCTAGCACGGCTGGTCGAGTTGAGTCGGCAGATCTTCGCCGCCGCAGCCCGGCAGATGCATCGTGCGCTGTTCGATCCCAGGGAATACTCGGCAGGTCGCGCGACTCGTATGTTCGAGGTGCTAAACCACCTGTACTTTGCACCCAAGTACCAACAACAGCTCGAACGCGCCTTGTATTACAGCGAGGCCCACGATGAGGCGCACCGGCTGATGGTCCGTACCGACGCGGTGCTCGACGGACTATTCCCGACCGCGGCTGACTTCGACCGCGAGCTCGACGCGCTGCGCAGCGCTTTGGCGCAGAAGAAGCTCCGCTATGGAACTCCCACCCGCACCACCGAGCCGGAGGACTTCCTCGCAAGCGAAGCTTGGCGCCAGTTCAGTCGCGCCAACGACGCCAGGAGTGCGCGTTTCTGGCTGAGCGAGATATCCGAGTGGGAGCCCGTCACAGCTTAGACAGGAGAGGCGAAATGGATCAGCCAGACGAGAAGGACACAACTGTGCCCGACCTCGAATCCGCGCCAGCCGGACCTGCCGCCGAGGAGTCCCCCGAAGAGACGATGTCACGCCGCCTCCACTTCTTCGAGGAGAGAGACGAAAAGGACTTGGAAAAGTACCGCGCTGAGGTCGCGAAGGGTAGCTACTTGCCTACCCTGATGCAGGCCGCTGCGGCCTACTTGGAGCCTGAGGAGTTCTCGCCTCGGGACGTTGTGCGTTGGAAGCCACTATTAAAGAGCGACCAATATCCGGACTACGGCGCCCCGGCCGTATTCATCAGATACCTGACATCGGAGGAGCAGGCGGCCAATGGCGGGGTCTCGCTGTTCCGGCCCATGGCTCGTGGTACCGACTGCAAGATCGCCTACCTTGACAAGGACCTTGATCTCGTCACCATCCATGTGAACTCGGCGCGACTCACCAAGCAGGAGTAGCCGCTGGTCATGGTGCCGTGTGTGGTGAACGGGCGTCCGGCCGCGGGGATGTATCTCCGGGACGACCGGGGCCACGCCGCATTCCAGCTGGTCGCGCTGGAGATCGAGGATCGATGGGTACGCCGGGTCGTCGGCTTCTTCGACCCGGAGGTGCTGGCGCGCGCGATGCCGAGGCGCCCGGACAGTGAACGGGCGTAAACGGGCGCGAACAGGCGTCAGAGCGGGTGGGTGAGCACCAATGAGTTGCGGGCTGGGTTGTAGCCGGACCGCCGCCGCGCCGGGAGATCCGCGACCGTGCCCGGGGCGAAGCCGTGTTCGACGAACCAGGCAGGGGTCTGGGTCGTGAGGACGAACAACTGCTCCAGCCCCCGTTCCTTCGCCGTGGTCCGGGCGTGACGCAGCATCGCTGCGGCGAGGCCTCGGCCCTGATAGTCCGGATGCGTGGCGACGCAGGAGAACTCCCCGGCCGCCTCCTCGGCGTACTCGATCAGGGCATAGCACGCGATCACCATGCCGTCGCGGACCATGACCGAGAACGTGTCGATATCGAGTTCGATCTGTTCGCGGCTGCGGGGGCGGAGGACGCCGGCATCCTCGAGCGGGCGGATGAGGGTGAGGATTCCCTGGACGTCGTCGATGCGGGCCCGGCGGGTGGATTCATAGTCATCGTCGGCCGACACCATGAGCCCGCAACCGTCGCGGGTGTAGAGCTCGCGCAGCAGGGGGCTCGCGCCGTCGGTGCCGATGAAGTGGACGCGACGCACGCCGTTGCGGGCCGCGGCGAGGCCGGCGCGGACGCAGTTGCGGTCCTCGGGTGACAACTCCTCCTGGCGGGACTCCGCGGCGAGCAACTGTTCGGCGCGGGAGAGCGGCATCTGGCCGGCATCGCCACCGGGCGTACGCAAGCGCCAGGAAACCGGCTCCGACTCCATGACGAAGATCAGCTTGTCTGCGCCCAGGCCTGTCGCCACGGCCTCGGCCACCTCGGCGTTGCGCAGGTTGAAGGTTTCGCCGGTCGGTGAATAGCCCAGGGGCGACAGCAGGGCGATGCGGTCACCCTGCAGAACCTGGCGGATCTCCGCGATGTCGACCTTGCGGACCTTGCCGGTCAGCTGATGATCGACGCCGTCGCGGACGCCGACGGGCTGGGCGGTGACCCAGGTCCCGCCGACGACCTTGAGCGGCACGCGTGACATCGGTGACCCGGTCTCCATCGAGGCGGCCAGGCGCGCCTCGATGTCACTGCGAAGAATGCCGATAGCGGCCCGAACGGCATGCATCGTGGCGTCATCCGTGATCCGCAGGTCTCCGGAGAAACGGGAATCGATGCTCCGGAGGGCGAGTTCGGTTTCGATCTGGGGCCTGGCGCCGTGCACCAGGACGACCTTGACTCCGAGCCTGACCAGCAGCGCGATATCGCTCAGCAGGTGGTCGGTGTCGTCCAGCGCGCAGATCTCACCCGGAACGGCGATGACGAACGTCCTGCCATGGTGACCGTGGATGTAGGGCCCGGCGCTCCGCAGGGCGTGGACGAACGGCTCGCCTGAAGTCGTGTCGCCCGTTCTTGCCCAGGTTGCCGGGCCCGCGTCGTTGGTCACCCCACGGACGATAGTCGACCGGGCCCCGCTGGTCGGGACGGCTGGACCGGTCGTGACGTCCTCGGGGCCTTTCCGGACCTAGGCATGGACGGGCTGGGGATCCCGGCCATACCACCCCAGGAGTTGATCGAACGGGCCCGCGGAGGCGTCGATGTCGACGACCGGGCCGAACGGGAGCTGGTCGCGACCGTCAGCCGGGATCGCCTGACGGATCCGGGGCAGCGCCTCGCTCGCGATCCGGTCGGCCAGGCCGCGGTCGACCTGATCCTCTCGGCCGGTGGCCCGGGCCAGGTCCCAACCGTGGATGAGGAACTCCGTCACATACATCCCCAGGGCGACTGGCGCCGGCACCGTGCCGAACGGTGCTCGGAACTGACGGGTGAGCACGTCGCTGGGAGCGAGGGCCCCATCGAGCCGGCCGCGGACCTCGGTCCAGGTCGCCGCCCAGTCCGCCGGGGCGACGTCGACGACAGACGGGACATCCCAGGCGTCGCCACCATCGGCGATGACAGCGATGCGGGTCGGAATGGCCAGCAGGTGGCCGATCAGTGTGGCGACGTCGAACTCGTCGCAGGGAGTCGGGCGGTCGGCGTCGGCCGGGTCGGTGGTCGTGATCAGGGCGCCGGCCTGGTCGAGCACGGCAGCGAGCGGGATTCGAGGATCGGTTCGATCGGACATCGGGGGCTCCTTCGTGAGGTGGGTAACTCAAGAAAATCGGACAAAGATGACATCTCCTGTCATGTATTCGAGAGAAACTTGGAATTGTGCGCGCCGACCGACTCCTGCAACTGCTGCTGTTGCTCCAGCGACATCGACGGCTGCCTGCTCCCCGGCTGGCAGAGCTGCTGGAGGTCTCGGTGCGGACGGTCCTGCGCGACATGGAGGCCCTGTCGACGGCCGGGGTGCCGGTCTATACGGAGCGTGGCCGCGGCGGTGGGTGCGTCCTGTTGGATGGCTTCACGGTCGACGCGACCGGCCTGACGCCCAATGAGGCCCAGGCCCTCTTCGCCTGGACCGGCCGGGATTCACTCGCCGATCTCGGCCTGAGCCAGGCACTGACCTCCGCGTTGACGAAAGTCGCGGCCACCACGCCCGAGAGCGGAATCCAGCAAGCCGAATCGCTCGGGAAAGTCGTGGTCTCGGATCGTCGGCGCTGGTTCAACGCGGCCGACGAGGTGCCTCATCTCCCGCTGCTGCGGGAGGCCTGCCAACGTCGCCGCCGGGTGCAACTGGCCTATCAATCGGCCCGTGACCGGGAGCCTTCCTGGCGGACCGTCGATCCCTATGGCCTCATCGATCAGGCGGGGGTGTGGTATCTGATTGCCGCCCGCGACCGCGATCCCCGCACCTATCGCGCCTCGCGGATCCACGGGGTGAAGCTGCTCGACGAGGCGGCGAATGTGCCCGAGGACCTCGATCTCGGCCAGCTGTGGCGCGACCTGCGGAGCTTCTTCGAGGACGCCATGCCCGGCCAGCCGGTGCGCGTTCGCGTGAGTTCCGGGGTCGAGGACCTGTTCCGCCGGGTCGCGACCATCCAGCTCGCGCCCGGCTCGGTGATCGTCGAGACGGGGCGTACGCCCGAGTCCGTGGAACTCGAGCTGACGTTCCGGGTCACGCGGGCGGCGGTCGCGGCCGTGGTGACGTTTGCGCCCGACGTCGAGGTCGTCGGCCCGCCGGAGTTGCTCGACGAGGTCGTACGCACGGTCGAGCGCGCGGCGGCGTTGTATCTGCGGCCACCTTCGTGAACGCAGCAGCGGCCCCGCCCGGGAGGCGGGACCGCTGCGGCGTACCAAGGGGTCAGGAACCGATGATGCCCTTGTCCTTGCGGACGATCACCAGGGTGGCGTCACGCGGGACGGTCTGGCCGTCATTGAGCAGCGTCGACGGGAAGTCGGTGACCGCGGGGTCACCGTTGCCCGGGTGCTGGATGTTGGCCAGCATGATGCGCTGATTGTCGGCGGTGGTGATGCCGGTGACCTCGCCGCCGCGGACGCCGGTCATCAGGCGCTTGAACTCAGCGGTCTTCTGGTCGGCGACCAGGAGCTGGTCGTTGTTGCTGCCCGGCTGGCGACCGTCGGTCTCGACGAACACGCGGCCCTTCATGTCGGCCCAGATGCCATCTGGCGAGCCGAACATCTGACCGTTCTCGTCGTGGACCTCCTTCGCGATGGCGAAGAAGTCCCACGTGAACGACGTGCCCGTGTGCTGGTCGGTGTCGACCCACTTGACGATATGGCCGTCGGGGTTGGGGCCCTGCGGGTTGGCCGGCCGGGGCTCCGTGCTGGTGTTGTTGGTCAGGGTGCAGAACACTTCTTCGTTCTGACCGACGGTGATCCACTCGGGGCGGTCCATCTTGGTTGCGCCGGCGATGTCGGCGGCAGCGCGGGTGTTGACCAGAATCCAGTCCATCGACTTGCCGGCCAGCTTGGGGTTGTTCGGGCTCAGTTCGTTCCACACGCCGGTGCCGTCGGCCTTGAACTCGGCGACATAGAGCACGCCCTCGTCCAGTGGCGACTTGCCGCGGGCCTGCAGCGACTGCCAGTTGGCGGCCGAGACGAACTTGTAGATGTATTCGTTGCGCTCGTCATCGCCCGAATAGACGACCACGCGCTTGCCGCGACCCTCGACGACAGTCGCACCCTCATGCTTGAAGCGACCCAGGGCCGTGCGCTTGATCGGCTTGGCGTTCGGGTTCTGCGGATCGATCTCGACGACCCAGCCGAAGCGGTTGTCCTCGTTCTTGTTCTCCGCGAGGTCGAAGCGGGGGTCATAGTCGAACCAGCCATAGCCCGCACCCTCGTTCGGGCCGGAGATGCTCATGCGCTTCTGCTCGGTCGTCGCAGTCCAGGACTTGTTCTTCGAGCCGAAGTATTGGTCGAAGTTCTCCTCGCAGGTCACATAGGTGCCCCATGGCGTGTGACCCATCGAGCAGTTGTTGACCGTGCCCTTGGGGTTGTCGTTGCCGATCGTGGTCTTCAGCAGTTCGGAGCCGGCGGCCGGGCCCGAGAACTCGACCGGGGTGTTCACGTGGATGCGACGGTTGCGCGCGTCACGCTTCATCTTGAAGGTGTCACCGACCCGCTCGAGCGCGACCACAGCGACGCCATGGGCGGCCTGGACCGTGCGGACCTCTTCGAGGCTGCGGACATCGTCGCGGCCGAACATGTGATGGTTCGTGCCGTACTCCAGATTGAGGCACAGGACCTCGTCGTTGAACAACCACATGCCGTCGTGGCCGAGGCCGATGGCCTTCTCCTGCTGCTCGGAGGTCAGGTTGTAGGGATAGGACTCGCCCGAGCCGTCGATCTTCTCGCGCCACGGGAGGATGGCCGCGAGGGCATATTCCGGGGCGATGGTCGGATAGGCGCCGGCGTTCAGCGGGATCGAGGTGAAGCCGATCAGGCCGCCCTTGGCGCCCTGGTTGTTGCCGGTGCCCTTGTTGGGGTTGCCCGGGGCCGCCTGCGCCTGGCTCGCACCGACGAAGGTGAGGGCTGCGGCGCCGAGCGAACCGATAACGAAGCCGCGTCGGCTGGCGCGGGCGTTCACGATGTCGCTGAACAGGTCATTGGTGCTGGGGTTGCTGATTTCGTCGTTGTCGTGCACGGGTGCCTCCTTGGCCAAGCGCATCACAAGTCTGTCGCCAAGGGAACCTAGACATGAGGGCTGAATCCTTCGCCACGCGCGAGTGAACATTCGGAGCTGGGCGCGTGAACGACCAGCGGTGCCCCGAGGAGCGTTCAGCTGTCGCGACCGGCCCGGCGTACCGCCTCCGACGTGACCTGCGCCCCGGACCGGAGTACGCGTCGCCAGGCGACCGTCCCGGGAGCTGGCCCAGGTCACCAGAGCCAGGACCACGGCGAACAGCAGGCCGACGACGAGGGTGAATACCCCCACGACCTCGAACCCGCGCGCCACGTGTTCCAGCAGTTCGGTCATCACGCTCTAGGATCTTGCCACCGGGAACGCCTGCGGCGGGCCGAAGTGAGCGACAGTCAGGGGATCGTGATGCGCGTAGTTCGATTGGGCGGGCCGCTGACGCTCGTGGTGATCGGCCTGATCCTCGCGCTTGCGGTCACGAGCAACCTGGAGGGGCTCAATCTCAACGTCGTGGGCTGGATCGTCGCGGGAGCCGGCGTGGTCTGGTTCGTGCTCGACCTGACCCTGAATCGGCCCGTGACCACCGAGGTCGTCGAGGAGGCCCGCGGCAAGGACGTCGACGGTCGCGACATCACCCAGCGCGTGCGTCGCGAGGAGAAGCGCGAAGAGTTCTGACGGCGCTCACCAGCCGCCGCCACCACCGCCACCGAAGCCGCCGCCACCCATCGAGAAGCCGGAACCGCCACTGGTCGCGCCCGTCCCCGCGGTCATCGCCGACGACATCGCATTGGACATGGCCGTGGTCATCGAATCCATCATCGACCCGAAGGCGGCGCCATAGAAGAAGCCGGTGCCATAGGGCGAGCCAAACCAATACATGTTCGGCTCATAGCGGCCCTCGGCGGCCAGCTGCTGGAACGTCTTGGTCCAGCGCTCGGCGACTCCGAAGACGATCGCATAGGGCAGATAGCGCGAATAGACATCGATGCCCTCCTCGAACCGGATCTGGTCGGCCTCAGCGGTCTTGAGATAGAGCTCGAAGCCCTTGGTCTGGGCCAGCATGGCCGACCCTTCCGGCGTCCTGGCCGGCATCTTCCCCGACAGTGCCATCAGCAGGAGGCCGGTGATCACCCCGGCCACGCCGATGAGGCCCAGCCCGGCCGTCCAGCCCAGGACGAAGCCGAGGCCGACGCCGCCCAGCGCGATCAGGATCCCCATCGCGACGGCCGAGGCCTTGGCCAGGTCGGGCCGGACCTGGAACCAGCGGCGCTCCTGGGCCACCTGCCGATAGAGGGCCGAGCGGGTGTTCGGCAGCAGCCCGGCATAGGCTTGGTTCTTCATGTCATCGGTCGACACCGAACGCCGGCCGCGGAACAGCCGGCCTAGCAGCTCGCGCTCGAAGGGCAGCAGGGGGTTGTCGGTCTGGCGCAGGGAGAACTTCCACTCGCGCTCCGAGAGCTGCTGGATGTGGATGTGGCCGCGCACGGCCAGGTCGATGATGGCGCCCGTGACATCGCGGTTGTCGGCGCTCGCATCGATCAGCGTGCCGACTTCACCCGGTGTCGCCCCGCGCGGCGGCTGGAATTGCACCGTCACCGGCGTGCGCTTGGCGGCGCCGACCGCAGCTTCCTGCCCGCGGGCCGGAGTCAGGCCGGGCGTGAGCCCGACATACGCCAGGTCGCGACCCCTGCGGCGTACCAGCGCGGTGACGGCACCCACGCCGACGAGGCTCAGCACGGCGGTCAGCCCGGCGCTGAGCGGGGTCACGGGGACCATGTTGCCGATATTGGCGCGCTTGGTGTAGCGCGGTTCGGCACCCACGAAGGTGCCGACCGGGAACCCGGCCACGACCTGCATGCCGCGGCCCAATCCGACTGACGTTGCCGAATAGGTGGCTGTGGCGCCCTGCTGGCCTGCGTCACACTGCGAACGGAAGTCGCTGCCCGACCAGCAGGCGGTGCGTGTGATATCGACCGGCCCTTCCACGGTGACAGTGGCCCGGCGGATCGGCACCTGCCAACCGGTGCCGACGGCATTCCAGTTGAACTCGTCGAGGCCGCTTTCGGGGTGGTTCGGGGCGATGAGGCCACGGATCACATAACTGATCCGATAGTTCTGGACGCCGGTGAACCGACGTCCCTCCGTGCCGACCCGCACGAGCAGCATCCCGTTCTCGGTGCCCTGCTGGATCGCGGTGTTGGCTCCGGAAGAGCTGGTCACTCCCTCGACTTCCACATCAAGCATGCGCCAGACGTCGGGATCGTTGAGGACCTCCTGGCGCAGCGGCAGGGTGATGAACGGCCCACGGCCGGGGTCATTGCCGAAGTCGAAATCGAAGTCGAGCGTCACCCGCGCGGTCCCATCGCCCTGCAGTTGGGCGGTGACGTCATAGCGCGGGATGTGCCACGACGAAGGCTGGTCATCCGCGTGGGCGACGGGGGAGAAGGACAGGGCGAGCCCCGTCAGGACGAGCAGCGCCAGGACGCGGAGGAGGTGCCTCATGCGTCAAAGGTACCCAAGCGACGCAATGCGGCGGATGCGGCATGGACGGGACAATTGGTGGGACTATTGATCGACTTATCGGTCAAATATGAACGAACCGGAGGAATGAATATGCGTGCTGTTCGAGTGGGCGGGCCCATCGCCCTGATTGTGATCGGTCTCATCCTGGCGCTTGCCATCAGGGACTCGATTGACGTCGTCGACCTGACCATGATCGGGTGGATCTTCGTGGCCGCCGGTGCCGTGTGGCTCGTCATCGAGCTCGTCATGAACAGCCGTTCGCGGCGAACCGTCACAGAAGTCCATGACACCCGCCCCGGCGGTGGCACCCGGGCCGAATACCGCGAGGGCATCTGAGCTTATTCGCTCGGGAACAGAAGCGCCCCCGCCGATGGCGGGGGCGCTGCTTTTTCGGGTACGCCTCAGGCGATGGCTTTTTCGGCCCGGCGCTGGGCCCGGGCATCGGCGCGCTTCGCGGTGAGCAGATGGTCGAGCGAGAACCGGCCGGGGCCGGTGAAGACCAGTGGCAGCGACGTGGCGATGAACAGGTATGCGGCCTCGCCGATCAGTCCACCGCGGTTGTCCAGGAGGCCCTGCGGCAGCTGGGTGGTGAACCAGATGAACGCCATCATGATCGCCATCAGCAGGCCCGAAATGCGGGTTAGCAGGCCGAGCAGGATCAGGATGGGCAGCGCCAGCTGGCCGGCCACCACCATGTAGGCGAACAGGTCCGGGGCCAGGGCGCCGAAGCTGTTCTGGGCCACCGAATCTCGGAAGCCGGTGAAGCCCTGGATCTTGCTCAGGCCATGCAGGAACATCGTCACCGGCAGCACGCGGAGCAGCAGAAGGCCGAAGTCGGTCGAGGCGCGGTTGCGCGTGCGGGCCCGGGCCAGCTGGTAGGCCGACTCCCGCCGCTGCTCGGTGGCCTCCTCCTCGAGCCGCTGCTCGCGGGTCTGCACGGTGCCGCGCGTGCCCTGGATCTTCTCGCGACGCGTCGGCTCGGCGGTGTCCGCGGCGGTGGTTGCGGAGGCCGCGGTGGTGTCCTTGGCGGTGGTCGAGCGGGCGTCGGTGGCGGCGGTGGTGTTGTCCGCGTCCGAGCGGGCTTCGGACCGCAGTTGTTCCGCGCGGGTCGGTTCGTCGGCCTGGTCGGCGTCGTCCGCGGGGTCGTGTCGAGTGGCCATCGATGCTCCTTCTGCTGGGACAGGCGGTTTTACCGTGACCTATTCGTCGGGGGTGGTCAACGACCAAGAGAGGGTGTCGACATTTCAGATTTCTCATGTGTCGGCAATCCAGGGGAATGGCTGCCTATACTCACGACTTGAACACCGTTCAAGTCCTCAGGAGTCACCGTGTCCAGCACGTCCCGCCGCTCGTTCGGCCCCACCGACATCGCGCTCGTCGCGGTTTTTGCGGCGTTGATCGCCGTGCTGTCGCTCACGCCGGCGATCACGATCGCCGGGCCCGTGCCGATCACGCTGCAGACGCTGGGGGTGGCTCTCGCGGGCCTGGCGTTGGGGCCGCTCCGAGGTCTCCTTGCTGTGCTGCTCTATCTCGTCGTCGGTTTCGCCGGGTTGCCGGTCTTTGCCGGCGGTGCCGCCGGATTGGCGGTCCTCGGTAAGCCCTCGGCCGGCTATCTCCTGTCCTTCCCGATCGCCGCGCTCGTCGCCGGACTGCTTGTGACATTCCTCCTGAGGCTGCCCGGTCCGCGTTATCTGTGGTATTTCGTTTCCGGTATTGCCGCGAGCATTCTCGTCATCCATCCGGCCGGCATCCTGGGCCTCATGATCAACGCCAATATGTCCCCGGGCAAGGCGTTCCTCCCCGTCGGGGTCGTCCTCGTACTGGTCCTCGTGGATGTCATCAAGAATCTCGTGGCTGCGGGCCTGGCTCTCGCAGTCCACAAGGCCTTCCCGGATCTGGTGCTGGGCCGAAGCCGGCAGCGCGCGGCCGCTACCGTCGCCGTGTGAGCGACATTCGGCTGGTCGGCGTCGACGTCGAGGTCCCCGTCTTCGCGGGCCGTGATGTCGTGACCAAGACCCTCCTCGCCGATGTCGATCTCGTCCTGACCGAACACCGGATCGCGGTCATCGGTGCGAATGGGTCGGGCAAGTCCACGCTTCTGAGGCTCTTCAACGGGCTCATCGCCCCGACCCGGGGCCAGGTGGTGGTCAACGGCTTCGACACACTGGCGGATGGCAAGCGGGTGCGTCAACAAGTGGGATTCATCTTCACCGATCCTCTGGCCCAGCTCGTCATGTCAACCCCGATCGAGGACATCGAACTCAGTCTGCGACGCCGGATCCGGCGACGCCCGGAACGCGAGGCTGCGGCGTACGCCCTCCTCGAGGAGCGGGGGCTCGGCAAGCTCGCCCGCCAGTCGATCTATGACCTGTCCGGTGGTGAGCGACAACTGGTCTCGCTCACGACGGTGCTGGCCGTCGAGCCGGCGATCATCGTCGCAGACGAGCCGACCACGCTCCTCGACCTGCGCAATCGAGAGCTCATGCGGGGCGCGTTCGCGGCTTTGGAGCAGCAGCTCATCGTGTCGACCCATGACCTGGATCTCGCCCTCGACTTCGAGCGGGTCCTCGTCGTCGATGCAGGACGGATCGCGTTCGACGGACCGGCCCCGGCGGCGGTGGAGCATTATCGAGGGCTGATGCGATGAGCGCGCACCACCAACTCTTCGGCCTCTTCGTCCCCGGGGAGACCTGGCTGCACCGTCTCGGAGTCGGCCCCAAGTTCGCCCTGATGCTGGTCGTCTCGCTGGTTCCCCTCCTGGTACGCCAGCCCTGGCTGTCCGGTGTCTTCCTGGCGATGACAGCTCTGCTGGTTCTGTCGACGCGGCTCGGCTGGCGGCGGTGCATCGCCCTGCCCCGAGCACTGTGGATCATGGCCGGCTTGCTGGTGGCCTATCAACTGGTCTGGGGCTCCTGGCAGGACGGCCTGATGCTGGTCGCCAACCTGGTGGTCTGTCTCTATGCTTCCCGGATCCTCACGCTCACCACCCCGGCGCCGGTCCTGCTCGACGCCCTGGTCAGCGCGGCAGGGCCGGTGCGCTGGATAGGCGGCAGCCCCGAGCGGGTGGGGCTGGCCGCCTCCCTGATGATCCGAAGCATTCCGTTCCTCTTCGGCTCGTTCGCGTCCGTACGCGCCGCGGCACGGGCCCGCGGGCTGGAGCGCAACCTCTTCGCCCAGCTCGCTCCGGTGGTCGTGGGGGCCGTCGCGTACGCCCGCGCGACCGGTGAGGCGCTCATGGCCCGCGGGCTCGGCGACGAGGAAGCCGACTAGAGCCGGTCAGCGGGGCCGGATGCCCCAGGTGCCCATGTGCCAGGCCTCGACGAACACCACCGTCAGTCCCGGCTCGAACGTGGCCGGCACCGAAATGTCACCGATTTCGTTGGCGTGGTGGCTGTTGTCCTTCTCCCCATATTGCTTCACCATGAAGTTGGAGTTGCCCCGATAGTCCATCTGCACGTCCCGCGCGGGGCCGTCGGAAATCAGCACCGCATGGCCGCGACCCGACGCCTCGCCCGTGAACACCGGGACCGAGGACACCGGTCGGATTTCGAGCTCCCAGGTGCTGCGCGCCTCGACGTCGATCCGAATCGTGCGCTTGCTCTGCCAATGGTCGATCCCGATAGGGACGACGCCGTCGCGGGCGGATTCGCCATAGATCAGCGGCGTCGTGGAAGTGTCCTCGAAGATGCCCTTCACCGAATACCAGCCCGGGCCGCTGGTCTTCATCCACAGGACCGAGTTCTGGGCCTCCGCCGGCAGGTCGAACGACGCGTTCCCCTCGCCCGTATGCCTGATGGTCTCGAACGTGCCATAACGGGCATCCACGCGGGCCTTGAGGTCGCCGGTGGGTGGCTGGCCGGGGGCTGCGGACGGAATGGGGCCACTCGCCACCTCGGGAGTGGGGGTCGGTCGAGTCGGGTCGGCGCTCGTCGACGTGGTCGGACCCGGGGTCGGATCGGGTGCCGGCACCTCGCGCCCCGCGGACAGAATGGAAGCGCCCAGGATGGCCGCCCCCACCACCGACAGAACCACGATGGCCACGATGACGGCGATCACGGGACCGTTGTTGGGACTCTTGGGTCGGGGAGGCATCCGTCCGGGTGGGCCCTGCTGTGGGTACGCCGGCTCTCCCGTGGACTGCAGCGGCTGGGTCCAGCCCGACGGCCGGTTGCCCTGGGGCGATCGCCCGGCACCCGAGGCGCCGGGCGCCTCGAAGTCCGGCCCCGATGGCCCGCCCGGATAGGTCGGCCAGCCGCCGCCGAAGCCCTGGTTTCCGCCGCCTGCGCCCTGACTCATCCACGCTCCCGTCTCTGCGTACCCGGTCAGTATGACCTGCCCAGTGGCTCACTCGACCCGATCCGCTGAGCCCGGCAGCGCCTACACTGGCAGCAGAAAACGCACGGGGGTGATGAGGAATTGGTGACGGTCTTCCTGATCATCGGTGCCGCCGGGGCCGCGCTCCTGCTGCTCTCTCTGCTCATCGGGGACCTGCTCGATTCCCTGTTCAACCTGGACGCCATCGACAGTGACTTCTTTTCCTTCGCCGGTCTGGCCGGATTCGTGGGAGCCCTGGGTTTCGCCGGTGCGATCGCCCTGAGTGTGGTGCACAGTCTCCCGATCGCGATCGTGTCCGGGGTGCTCGTGGGCCTGGGAGTCGGGGCGCTCGCCGCCTGGCTCACCGCCCGACTGAAGGACCCGAGCCGCGACTCCGACTCGACCGTGCGGTCCCATCACCTCATCGGGCTCACGGGCCGCGTGATCCACGACATTCCCGCCGGCGGGCTCGGTGAGATCCGCGTCTCGGTTAACGGCCACCCGACCAAGCTCAATGCCCGCGCCGACGAACCGATCGGGGCGGGAACCCTGATCCAGGTGACGGCCGTCCTTTCCCCGACCGCGGTCATGGTGCGACACGGCGACCCCGTGTTGCCCTGACCTCGTTTCCTCGTTTCCAAACGGTGGTTTCGACAACCATCGTCGCAACAAGAAGGGTTCCGCATGCTCGGATTCGTTCCACCGCTCGTCCTGGGGATAGTCGGCATCATTGCCGTCCTCCTGCTGGTCGGCCTGTTGATCATCAATCGCTACAAAGTTGCCGGGCCCAACGAGGCCTATATCGTCACCGGCCGCAAGGGCAAGGAAGTCCGCAACCCCGAGACCGGTGAGATCTCGACCGACCTGTCCGGCCAGAAGGTCGTCATGGGCGGCGGCGTGTTCGTGATGCCGTTCGTGCAGCGTCTCCACGTCCTCGATCTGTCGTCGCGGCGCATCATGATCCAGATCCGCGGCGCCGTGTCGGGTCAGGGCGTCAAGCTCAACCTCGACGGGGTGGCGATCGTCAAGGTCGGCGGCAACGAGGACTCCATCCGGGCGGCTGCGCAGCGCTTCCTCTCCCAGCAGGACGAGATCGAGACGTTCACCCAGGAGACCCTCGCCGGTTCTCTTCGGTCGATCGTCGGTGGGCTCTCGGTCGAACAGATCATCCGTGACCGCGCCGCGTTCGCGCAGAGTGTCGCCGATGAGTCGGAGTCGTCGCTGACCGGCCAGGGCCTGGTCCTCGACACCTTCCAGATCCAGGACATCACCGACGACGGCACTTATCTGTCCGACCTCGGCCGCCCCGAATCCGCCAAGGTCGGCCGCCTCGCGGCCATCGCCGAGGCCAATGCCCGCCAGGAGGCCGAACAGGCCCGCATCGCCGCAGAGCAGCAAATCGCCATCGCCGAGCGCGAGCTCGCGCTGAAGAATGCCGAGATCAAGGCCGAGACCGATGCCGCCCAGGCGACGGCCGCCGCCTCGGGCCCGCTCGCCCAGGCCGATCGCGATCAGGCGATCCTGGCGGAGCAGGAGAAGGTGGCGGTACGCCAGGCCGCGCTCAAGGAACGTCAGCTCGACACCGAGGTTCGCAAGCCCGCGGACGCCGAGCGCTATCGGGTCGAGACCGAAGCGGAAGCGCGGCGTACCTCCGCGATTCGCCAGGCCGATGCCAACCGCGCGGCTGCGATCGCCAAGGCCGAGGCCGATGCCGAGACCGCGCGCCTGACCGGTGAGGGTGACAAGTCCCGCCGTTCGGCGCTAGCCGAGGCCGAAGCCATCGAGGGTGCCCGTCGCGGTGAGGCTGAGAAGGCCCGCCGCATCGCCGAAGCCGAAGCCACCCGCGCCGAGGGTGAGGCCGAGGCCGCCGCGATCCTGGCCAAGGGCGAGGCCGAGGCCGAGGCGATGAACAAGCGGGCCGAGGCGTTCGCGCGATACAACGAAGCGGCTGTGCTGCAGATGCTCGTCGAGGTCCTGCCGCAGGTCGCAGAGAAGGTTGCCTCGCCCATGGCCGGCATCGACAAGCTCACCGTCATCTCCACCGAGGGCGCCGGGGCCGTGCCCAAGCAGGTGACGAACAACGTCGTCCAGACCATGGAGCTGATCAAGAACACCACGGGTGTGGACCTGACCAAGCTGCTCGCGAAATACACCGACGAGGCGACCGCAGCGGCTGTCGAACCGGGCTTGAATGGGCAGAATCCGGCCAGCTGACGCCCTTCAGATCAGGCGCCGACGTTCCCGCGGGAACGTCGGCGTCTTTCATTTCGCGATGGATCGATAGAGCCTATCGATCAGTCCGGACAGGCGCCGGCGTACGCTGCAGCCATGGCGTACCACCGCATGACCGAGTCAGAAGTCCACGCATTCCTGACCGCTGAACCGGCGCGGCCGGGCGTACTCATCATCGACGATCTCGAAGAGGTACGCCGCTGGGCGGCGGTCATCGGCGGTCGCTACATGGGTGCGGATCGGGCTGAGGAGTATGGGGCGCGCAACGGCGTACCCGGAGAATTGCTGATCCGAATGACAGTGGCCCACACCGTCAGCGCGGCGGATGTGGCCGACTAACGCAGGCGCTTGAGAAAGTCCGGGTCGTCATCCGGCGCGATCGGGAAGCGTTCGTCCACGGCGTCGGCGATCGAGCGGGCATTGGGTCGGCCGAGGAACAGCCAGGCGACCGAGCCGATCAACGGCAGGCCGATCACCGCGGCGGCCCACAGCCAGCGGGGCGCACGGCGAACTTCATCGGGTCGGGACTGCGCCACCTCGATCACGCAGTAGATCATCAGCAGCACGATCACCACGATCGGCAGGAATCGCACCATAGGAGCCATGGTATCCGCCGTTGTGGCCGCACAAAACCGCATGCGGTGCGAAAGATCGATCCCTAGCCTGGATGAGCGCCGGGAACATCCGGCGCACTTTGTCTCTCTGAAAGGGCATGACTGTGTTCCCCGTTTCCCTGTCCGGTGTTCCCGACGTGCAGATGTGGGCCCATGAGGCCGACATCGAGCCCGCGGCCACCGAACAGCTGCGCAACATCGCCCGGCTGCCGTGGACCCACGGCGTCCGCGTGATGCCCGACGTCCACCTGGGTCGTGGTGCGACCGTCGGCTCCGTGATCGCGATGGCCGATGCTGTCGCGCCGGCGGCCGTCGGTGTCGACATCGGTTGCGGCATGGAGGGCGTGAAGACCTCCCTCACCGCGGCCGACCTGCCCGAGGACCTCGGGAGCCTGCGCCGGGCGATCGAGGATGCGATCCCGTTGGGGTTCTCGCGACATAACGAGCCCGTCGATCTGCGCAGCCTCGAGGGGCACCTCCCGGCGATCCTCACCGACAAGTGGGGCAAGCCGGAACTGCGACCCTTCTGGGCGCGGTTCGAGTCGCTGACCGATCGCGTGCAGCAGCTGCATCAGCGTTCGCACCAGCAGCTCGGCACGCTCGGATCGGGCAACCACTTCATCGAGATCTGCCTCGACACCGAGGACAACGTCTGGCTGATGCTCCACTCGGGTTCGCGCAACATCGGCAACGAGCTCGCCAAGATCCACATGGAAACCGCGCGGGCGCTGCCCCACAACCAGGGCCTGGCCGACCGGGACCTGGCGGTGTTCCTTGCGGGTACGCCGGAGATGAAGGCATACCGCAATGACCTCATGTGGGCGCAGGAGTATGCGGCGCGCAACCGGGCTGTCATGCTCGCGCTGATCATGAAGATCGTCGCGGACCGGTTTGCGGCGGCAAAGGTCAAGTTCGACGACCCCATCTCGTGCCACCACAACTATGTGGCCGAGGAGGTCATCGACGGCCAGGAGATGCTCGTGACCCGCAAGGGTGCGATCCGCGCGGGGCTGGGTGATATGGGTCTGATCCCGGGGTCGATGGGCACGCGGTCCTATGTGGTGCGCGGCCGGGGCAACCCGGCGTCGTATTCCTCCGCGTCCCACGGCGCGGGTCGCGTCATGTCGCGGACGAAGGCCAAGAAGACCTTCTCCATCGCCGACCTCATCGCCCAGACCGAGGGTGTGGAGTCCCGCAAGGACGCCGGGGTGATCGATGAGATCCCCGGGGCCTACAAGGACATCGACGCCGTCATCGAGGCCCAGCGTGACCTCGTCGACGTCGTTGCGACCCTGCGTCAGGTGGTGTGCGTCAAGGGTTGAGTACGCCGGGTCGGCGGGTGGTTCAGCCACCGGTCGGCCCGTCCCTGCGCCGCTCAGGCGGCGACCAGATAACCCACGAACAGGCCGGCGGCACAGACGAGTTCGGCGATGCCGGTGGCCTTGAGCACGGCGATGAGGTCCTTGCCGGTGGCCCCCTCGCGGACCCGTCGCATCGCGGGCAGCAGGACCACGACGAAGAGCAGCCCGGGCATGGCGGCGCGCATGCTGCTGGTGGTGCCGGCGAGGATGACAGCGACCACGGCGGCGAACAGCAAGGCGATATAGAACCACCGCGTGCCCCCATCGCCCAGGCGCGTGGCCAGGGTCTTCTTGCCGGCTTTCGTGTCGCCCTGGATATCGCGCAGGTTGTTGGCCACGAGGATCGCGCAGGCGAGGAATCCGATCGCGCAGGCGACCCAGACCGCGGCCCACGGGATGCGGTCGGCCATCACATAGACCGTGCCCAGCACCGCCACGAGGCCGAAAAAGATGAAGACGAACACCTCGCCCAGGCCGGCGTACCCATAGGGGCGCTTTCCACCCGTGTAGAACCAGGCCGCGAGAATACAGGCCGCGCCGACGATCAGCAGCCACCAGTGGCCGCTCAGCGCAACGATCACCAGACCAGCCAGGGCAGCGATGCCGAAGCAGGCGAAGGCGGCGAGTTTCACGGTTCCGGGGGCGGCCGCACCAGACCCGACGAGCCGCATGGGCCCGACGCGCTCGGCGTCCGTGCCGCGGATGCCGTCGGAATAGTCGTTCGCGAAGTTCACCCCGACCTGGAGTGCGAAGGCGACGAGCAGGCAGAGGAGGGCGATCTGCAGGTTGAAGGCGTCGTAGAACCAGGCCACCCCCGACGCCGCGAGCACCGGTGACACGGCTGCGGGCCAGGTCCGCGGGCGGGCGCCCTCCAGCCAGTTGGCGAAAGTGCTCACATTGATTCCTTCCATGCCGGGCGTTCCGCGGGGCCGGCGGCCCACCATTCCAGCAACTGCTGACGGTCGATCTTGCCCGTCTGCGTGAGGGGAAGGGGGTCCCGTCTCAGCAGGCCGCGCGGTCGGGCGGGTGATTCGAGGGTTGTGAGGGCCGCGCGCACGTCCGTGAGCGATTGGTCGGTCGTGATCGCGACGATGATGCGGGTGCCCCATTCCGGATCGGGTACGCCCAGCGCGACGCCGTGGGGGTCCACCTCGTGCAGCGCCCGTTCGACCGCTGCGAGGTCCACGTTGATCCCGCCCGAGATCACCACATCGTCGAGACGGCCGAGGATGCGGAGTCGTCGGTCAACCCAGTCCGCCCGGTCGCGGGTCAGCAGCGTCCGGCCGTCGAGGACCTCGTGCGTGAGGTCGGGCCGCAGTCGATAGCCCGAGAACACGACGTCGCCGGTGATTGCGACCCGGGTGGTGCCGGGCCGATCGGGGGCCGGCACGAGATCCACGGTTACCCCGTCGAGCGGCACCCCGTCATAAATACAGCCCCCGGAGGTCTCGGAGCTGCCGTAGCTGGTGACGACGTGGACGCCACGCTCTTCGGCCCGGGCCAGCAACTCCGGCGCCGCCGCCGCGCCCCCCAGCAGAATCGCGTCATAGGCCGCCAGCCGCTTCGTGATCCTCGGATCGGCGAGCCCGCGGACGAGCTGCGTGGGCACCAGGGAGATGTAGTTCCGCCCCGTCACCTCAGGTAGGTCCGACAGGTCACTCGATGCGTGCTGCAGGCGGGTGCCGGCGACGAGGGTCCGGGCGATGACCATGACCCCGGCGACATAGTGCGGTGGCACGGCCAGCGTCCAGTTCCCCGGCCCGCCGAGGCGGTCGTGGGTGGCCCGGGACCCGGACACGACAGCGCGCCGCGACAGGACGACGCCCTTGGGCGTACCCGTCGAGCCGGAGGTCGCCACGATCAGGGCCGCATCGTCCTCCACCACAGGCTCGTCGGGCTGCAGCATCGCCAGTGCTGCCGACGGATCGGGCGGCAGCGGAGCCACCGGCCGGCCACCGTCCAGGGCGGCTGCGAGGGCGCGTTCGAGGCCGGGATCGGTTCCGGGGAGCAGCAGCACGCGCATCATCCTCACACGCGTAGGATCGGAGATCCGCGAGGGGACGCGATCGGAACCCCGCAACGGACGCGGAGGGCTGGAGGGGTGACGTGAGCAAGATCGTGGTCGGCGACGACTCATCGGTGCAGTCGATGGCGGCGGTGCGGGAGGCGTTGGTGCTGGGTCGGGCCATGCAGCTGCCCGTGGTCGTGGTGCATGCCTTCTCCATGAAGGAGGCGCTCGGCGACAAGCACGCGGCCGGTGCCATCGATCCCATCGACCAGATCGAAGCCCGCTTCACCGAACGGATGACGGCACACCTCGAGGCACTGATGGGGGAGTTCGCCGACGTGGAGATCATCCTGCGCGCCGAACAGGGCAACCCCGCGACCGTCCTGCTCGAGGAGGGCGAGGGCGCCCGCTTCATCGTCGTCGGCTCGCGCGGACTGGGCGGGTTGTCGCGGCTGCTCGGCTCGGTGAGCGAGAAGGTCGTCGGTCATGCGAAGACGACGGTCGTGGTCGTGCGGGATCCCGGTGCCTGAGCTGGTTTCCCGAGACCCCGTCTGTTTCGACATCCGCATGCGCGCGAAGTTCCGCGGCATCACCCGGCGACAGGGCCTGCTCTGGCAGGGGCCGGCGGGCTGGGCGGAATGGAGCCCCTTCCTCGACTATCACGGTGACGAGATCAGGCCCTGGCTGGCTGCCGCGGTCGAGGCGGCCGAGGCCGGGTTCCCCGATCCGGTACGCCATCAGGTCCCCGTCAACGTCACGATTCCGGCGGTCGGGCCCCAGCAGGCGTACGCCCTCGCCGCCGAATCCGGCTGTCGCACCGCGAAGGTCAAGGTCGCCGAACCCGGGCAGGCGCTGGCCGATGACCTGGCGCGGGTGGAGGCCGTGCGCGACGCGTTGGGTCATGGTGGTGCCGTGCGCGTGGATGCCAACGGGGCCTGGTCGATCGACGAGGCCGTCGTGGCGCTTCGCGAGTTGGGGCGGTTGGGCCTGGAGTATGCCGAGCAGCCCGTCCGCACGGTCGAGGAACTTGCTGCGCTGAGGCGCGAACTGCTCCGGCGCGGAATCGGCGTACCCATCGCTGCAGACGAATCCATCCGCCGCTCCGGTGATCCGGAGCGGGTGAAGAAACTCGAGGCCGCCGATGTGGCGGTGTTGAAAGTGCAGCCGCTCGGGGGAGTGCGGCGGTGTCTGGAGTTGGCTGAATTGCTCGGGCTACCCGTCGTCGTGTCCTCGGCGCTGGAGACCTCGGTGGGCCTCTCGGCCGGGGTCGCGCTGGCGGCGGCGTTGCCGGAGCTGCCCTATGCCTGTGGCCTCAATACGCGCGCGCTGCTGGTCGATGATGTGGTGGCGGAATCGCTCCTGGCGGTGGACGGGATGTTGCCGGTGCGCACGATCACGCCCGAGGCGGACGCACTGGCGCGATGTGCGGCATCCGAGGAGGCTGCGGCCATGTGGACCGACCGGCTGGCGGTGACTGCCCGCCTCGAAAGCAACTTCCCGACGCGCAGGCAGGACGGGGAGTCACATTCGGATCGGGGAGTGTCATGACCGCGACCCAGTGCGCGCGGACCGTGGTGTCGGCGCTCCTGCAGCTCGGTGTGGAACACGTGGTGCTGTGCCCCGGATCGCGCTCCGCGCCCTTGGCGTTCGCCTGGGAACAGGCCGCGCGCGACGGCAGGGTCGAGTTGCATGTCCGCATCGATGAGCGCTCCGCGGGGTTCCTGGCGCTGGGACTGGCCAAGGCCTCCGGGCGCGTGGTGCCGATCGTCACGACCTCGGGGACCGCGGTGGGCAATCTGTTGCCGGCCGTAATGGAGGCGTCCCACAGCGGGGTGCCGATCATGGTGCTCTCGGCTGATCGACCCGCGACGATGCTCCACACCGGGGCCAACCAGACCACCGACCAGGCGCGGTTGTTCGAGCGGTTCACGCGGGGGGTGGGGGAGATC